>CAYVKZ010000041.1:0-15079 GCA_964452295.1 uncultured Acidiphilium sp. | reverse complement strand
CAATAGACGGAACTATTCGTCCCGACCCACGGAACAAAACAACAAACGAGGCGGGGGGGGGGGCGGGGGGGGGGGTAGGTAAACATGTTTCCCCTTCTCCCACAACTCATTAACCCTCGTTTTATCTACAATTAAAAAATGTCGCGCCATAGCGTAAAAAGGGGCTGTCGCAAATTATAAAAAATTTGCGACAGCCCCTTTTTACGCTTTTCGTTTTATAGTCCGAACAATCGAAAATGCGTCAATCCTCTTTGCGAAAAAGCGTATCGCAAGCACGACTCCAAACATATCGAGATAAGCCGCAATCCTCGATTTTTGCATACTTAGCCGAAATCTTAAACAATACGTCGTCGGATTTTTTTGCAAAACCTCCGCCGTTAATATCGTCTACGTTATAAATACTGTATGATTTTCCGTCTTTGTCGATTTTCGCAAAATTCGTCATAAAACCGTTAAAGGATTTTTTATAATATACATCGTCGTCGGTTAAATAGGCGTACCAATAATCGGCTTCGGCGCGCCAAATCGTCCAAGCATGTCCCGCGCATATCGCCGGTCCGTCGGCATCGCCCTCCCAACGAGTTTCCCACCACCGTAGCGACGAGCCATGCATTTGACAGATAGGAGTTTTTATCACCCACGCTTCGTGTATATCCAAAATCTCTTTGGCTTTGCGAATATATCGCTCTTCGCGTTCTATTTTTGCGCAATAATACAACAAATTCAACGCCGTGCAAGAAATCGAGCCGTCTTCCATTTCAGGCTCCGCATTTTCTGAGGTTTCTCCGCCTTCCGTAGGAAAATTCAAACCGCGTCGATACAAAAATTCCGCCATTTTTTTCGCCGCCGCACGATAATACCCCGCATGCGAGTCACCGCGCGCTTTGAGAAAAAGGTACATATCCGCAATCGTAATCATCGGTGCGCATACCGTAGTATAATCCTCTATTCCGCATTCGCTTTCGCGCAACAATCCGCCGTTTTCCGCTTGATAATTAGCAAGCAGAGAATCCGTCGTTTTTACGGCGTACTCCAGATATTCGTCGTTCTGAAAATACTTATACGCATCGAGGAGAATACTTATTCCGAAGAATTCTTCTTGAATCCGCCTTGATTTGAAAATATTGTATGCGGGAAAACCTTCGTATGACTGATTTAAAATCGTGCGACGATGTACGGCCTTTTTCGGATCTTTTTCCGTAATAACCGACAGCAACGACAAAATTTTTTCTTCGTATATTTGAATCTCTTCCTTCGTTAAATTCGAACGATAATTCAACAAAAATCGAAGCATCGCCAAGCACCACGATTGATGTTCGCATAAGTTTCCGTCCGTGTATTTTACTACGACACTCAAATCCACGCTATCCATCGACCGCTTATACAGCTTCGGTAACGAATCGTAAGCATATAACGTGACCTCGGCTCCTTTTTTGTCGCCGTTATACGGAATAATCGTAATTTCACCGCTTTTTCGAAGAAAAATCTCTTCAAACGGAGAAATTACTTCACTTTCTTCGCCTTGTCGATATATAAGCGAATCGCATTGACCAAACACATTCAACGCAACCCTATCCCCTGTTTTTCCGCCGTTTTTATCGATATCCAAAAACGGAACGCCGTAATAATCGGATAATTTTGCCAGTCCGTCTTGAAAATTTTTTACGGGCAACAATATCCATTCCAAAACGTTTTTTCGGCGAGGACTCTTAAACGCTTTATCGAAATTTGCAAACAACTTCAAATTAACAAAATAGTGACCGCCGACATAGGCGGAATAATCCATTTTCCAACCGGCGACACCGTTTGCTGCAAGCATGATAGGGTTGCCGTTTTCTTTCGTTAAATACACGTAAAAAATTTTTCGGTCGCTAGAAAGATACGGGGAATTGAACAAAAATTGATTTTTCCAACCGCCGCCGTTCACCTTTCCCATAAAATTAAAAGGCAGATTGATCCCGAATTCGGAAATTTCATCGCTATCAGAGGTTAATAAAAATTTTATCCCGTCCTTGTAGTCTTCCGTTTTCAGATAAGCGTTTGTCGCCGCTCCGAAAAAGGTATCGTTCTCTTGTAAAATCAATTCGTCTTCTCGCGAAACATACGGCGTGCAATCCGGTTTTTCGCCTTTTGTAATATCGTCGCCTTGCAAAGTATACGCAACGCTCACGGCTTGCACGTGAAAAATCTTATCCGACGGACAACGCTCGTCTATTATATTTTTTTCTTTTTTGTTCCAACGAAGTGCCATAGTTTTCCCCTTTACAGCTTTATTACTTTACCGCCTTGCAAGCGACTTTCTTCCGCTTTAAAACCTATAATATGACTCTCGATGCTCTGATCGATCGTCGTCCTTGTGAGACTTTCTTGCTCGCTCGTAATATAATTGACGAAATCTTTATATAAATAATAATCTCCGCCTCCATGTCCGTCGTTCAACTCGATTCCGTCCGTATTGAAAAGAGTTTCTTTATTCACGTCGACAAGAAATTCGGGAACGGCGCCTTCGTCGCTTCCGTAATAATTTACGTGCAGAATTCCTTCTTCGCTGTTCCCGTATACATCGCCTTTAGTTCCGTGTACGTGAATCGTTCTATAACACTCTTTCGAAAACGCCGTCATCGTAAGATTAGCGTTAGAACCGTCTTCGAAGGTCATATTCACCACCTGATTATCGATTGCGTCGTTATCGGAGTGAAATACGCATTTACTGATCGGATCTTTCTTTTCTGCCAAAATATCTTCAATCCCTTGCCCTTTTAACCGCGCCAATCCGCCTACGACGGAACGATTGATTCGTTCGGGATAAATCTTATATGCGTTATATAAGCACTTTTCTCTTGTTTTTGCCGAACAGTCGCAACAATATTCAGCGCTTCCGACCGGTGCGTTTTCCTTTTTGTACCAAAACAATTCGCCGAACGAACTGACCGAAGTGCATTTTTTATCCATTAACCATGCGATAATATCCAAATCATGACAACACTTTGCGATAATGGTAGGCGTGCTCGCTTCCATGCTCCGCCAAGGACCGCGCACATACGACAATGCGAAATGCCAATGCGCAATGTTTTCCGTTTGTTCGATATTTACGATTTTTCCCAGTTTTCCCTCGGAAATAAGCTTTTTAATATACATAAAAAACGGAGCATAACGCAATACGTGCGTGAGCATTACTTTTTTATGTAATCGATGAGCCGTATCGCGTATTTCCAAACAATCCGCTATAGAAGTTGCGGCAGGTTTTTCCAACATAACGTCGTATCCGAGCTGCATAGCCTTAATCGCCATTTCTTTATGCTGTGCGTCTTGCGTACAAATAAAAACCGCGTCGGCAAGTTTTCCTTTTGCAAAAATCGCATCGGCATCTTCATAGCAATTTTCCGGAGAAAGTCCGTACTTATCCTGCGCAAGCTCTCGATTATACTTAACGGGATCCGCTATCGCTATCAGCTTTGCGTTTTTATCCGCTTGTATTAAATTGGCAAATCCTTGACCTCGACTCCCTAACCCTACAATTACAAACGTGTTCATAATATTACCTCCGTTTCTCCGAGAAATTCATTTATGCAATTTTTAAAAAACAATACGTCTAAATATTTTTGATATTCTGCTTCGTTTTTGTCTAAAAATTGAAAAAGCTCCGTTTTTTCATTCGAATAATTTTCGTAACAACCCTTTTTATATAAAGCGAGCAGAAACTTTTCAGTTATTTCCGCAAAATAGCAAAGAATTTTTAGGCTTAATGTCTGAACCTCGGATTCTACGGCGAAAAATCGGCTTTTCAAAAAATCCCTGACGCATTGCAAATAACTCTCTATTGCCCTCAATTCCGCAAAAATCCGCATGCCAATATGCCCTTTGAAATAACAATAAAACTCTTTCGTCTTTTGTAAAAACGCCATTACCGAATCTTTATTTTTTCCAAACGCCGCCAGCATGTATTCGTCGACAATCGATTCGAAACTTTGCGTCGTTCCGGAAAGACATTTTGCCATAACGTAATTCGGAAGGAAGGTCGGCAAAGAAATCCGTTGCAATTGGCAACTGACGTTTCCGTTCAATCCGACATCGCATAAATGCGACATATCGTCGTAAAGCGTTTCGGAAATTTTCAACGAGGACAGTTCTTTGCCGTATTGAAAAATCATTAAATGATATTCGAAAGCAAAACTATCGCAAGACGTTATTTCTTTCCACTTTTTCAAATGATACAAATATTCCTCATTGCTACGCGGATGGCGGTTTTTGTTACGAACGTACGCGGGCTTTCGCTTTGCCGTTTCCGTAAAGCCGTCTGCGTATAATCTGCCGAAATAATCTCGCGCGATCGGCGCGTACATCATGATAAATCTGTCGGGATTTTTTATCCTCTCCCTTTGCGGCGGAAACAACAAATCGCAATAAATCAGAAAAACTATTTTCGCCTTAATATGATTTTTAGTAAGTTTTTCGTCTAATTCGTTTAACATCTTTACATAAAAATCCGAAGGAAGGGATTTTTTGCAATTTTCGCATTCGCAATGATTGTTCAAATTATCCGCCAGCCAAAAATGCAACGCGTCTATTTCTTTATGCTTTTTTAAGTATTCCGTAACGGCATCCGTCATAATTTCTCGACATAAAGGATTACTGTAACAAAGATGCGTATCTCCGGGCGCTTTGAAAAATCCTCTATGCCCGTCCACTTCGGCAAACAGTTGCCTATGCTCGTTCTTTATATCTTGCTCTTTCGAACGACGATCTCCGTAAGTAATATATCCTAACGGTTCCGTCGTCCAACCATGTCCTACGGCATGAAAACATAAACCTCGGCGCTTGATTTCTTTAACTACATTTTCATAATGCCTACTCGATTCCCGAGCCGAATATTCTTCCGACTTTAAAACGCCGCTACCGAAATGTTTATACCACTTTTCAAAAAACAAATGTCCGTCGGTAAATTGAAGAAATACGGTATTCATTCCCATCTTAGGCAACCACTCTATCATATCGATAAGATTTTCTTCCGATATTGCCCCTTCGGAACAAATTCCGCGATGTCTGTATTTAGGGGTAAAGGTTATTTCCGCATTACACTCCGAAATGTCTTTTTTAACGATATAATCACCGCCCTCGGCAGGACGAATCCAACGGCAACCAATTTCGAAAAAGAGTCCGTATACCCCCATCAGCACTGATCTTCCGTTTGATCCGAGAATATGTCCGTGCCCCTTCCGCACCGCAATCTTATAAAAATCGGCGTCCGCCGCTACGTCATTTTCCAGCTTCAATTCGACGAATAACTCTTGCCCGAAAACAGCTAAAGCATATTTTTTCAATTCTTGCGCGGCATACGACAAAACATCCTTTTCGTCGAACTCCGACACCTTTGCTTCATATTCCGACATTGTATTTTCCCCTCGTTTTACTGTAAATAAAGCGTTACGCTATGATTCTTTCCGTCATAATTGAGCAAATTCCCGTTAAACGGTTTTCCGTCCATAGTAGATTGCCCGACGCCTCGCAAAATCGTAATCGCATACTCCGCGCCACGGAATCGGCGAGTAATATCTACACGCTTCCATTCGTCGGGTAAACGAGGAACAACGCGCAATCCTTCAAAATCCGCCGAAATACCGAGAATTCCCTCCGTCAAATTACGATACAGCCAACCCGCCGTACCCGTTATCCAACTCATCGGAGCATATCCTACAAGATCTTTATACGGACACTCATCCCCGATGTACATATTGCTGATCGCGTATTCTTCCATACCGTTATTTTTGTTTTTCGGATTAAACGGACTAATCAGTTTGAAATCATTATAAGCAGAATTTCCGTCGCCTTTTATACAATCCGCCATAATTTTGAAGGTTACGCCGTGATTATAGACCGCGCCGTTTTCAACGAGCCCTTCCACGAAGTAAGAAGCCCTGCCGATTTTATCGCTACCGCAATGATAGGACGGATTGCATTGTTTATAGCCGAAATCGCATTTTAACGTTTTATCGACCGTGTCCCAGATTCGATTCGCCGTATCTTCGTTTACGATTCCCGCTAAAATCGCCCAACTTTGCGGGTTTAGATAAATCTTCGCCTGCTCGCTCTCAACACTGCCGATTTTTTCGCCGTAATCGTTATATCCGTAAATAAACCGATCTCCCTCGAATCCGTATTTGTAAATATTCTCGGTCAATATATCCGCTCGAACCTTCATATACGAAAAATCAAGACCTAGTCGATCCGTTATTTCAAGGAATTCTTTTACCGCTTTTACCGTCGCAATGCTGAGCCAAACACTTTCTCCGATGCCTTTTCTACCGCAATTATTCAACGAATCGTTCCAATCGCCGCCAAGCCAAAGCACCAAACCATGTTTTCCCAAACAAGTCGTCAGATATTCCATGCCGCGTTTCATATGATCGAAAACGGTATCCGTAACGTCGGAATCGAAATAACCTATCCTTTCTTGCAAAATGCTAAAATCACCGCTTTCTTTCAAGTAATGCAAAATCGTTGCGGGAATCCAAGCCGCTCCGTCGTTATACGGTTCATCGAAAATCGGATCGAACATTCGTATCGTATTGCCGTTGATAAATTGATGTTTCAATGCGTATAAAATACGTTTTTTAGCAAGCGGAACATCTAAAGATACAAATCCGCAAATATCTTGCATGACGTCTCTGAAGCCACGTCCGTAAACGCGCCCCCAAGTCTTTCCGAGCGCTACTTGACGTTTAAGCCAAACGTTTGTCAATCGATTAAAATACTCGTCGTCGCTACTTACCGTAAACACCGAATTATAGTTATTATGCAACGTCTTTTGATATTGAAGCGCTTTTTCATATGCTTCTTGACTGCATATACGAATAGCCGCGTCATGCGCCTCTTCTTCGGTCTTTCCGATTGCAAGACAAACGTTTATATTCTCCTTTTTGCGCGCAGGTATGCGCAGAGAAAATTGTAGAGCGCATATAAAATCGTCTTCGAACGTCGCGCCTTCGCATGAAAGCAAATCTTTTTGCAAACCGTCGGGGGCAGTTAAATTAGAATATACGCCCGTAAATTTCCCTTTCGTAACTTCAAACGCATCGATTTTCCTATCTGCCGATACATATATAGTATTATAATCATGCGGCAATGCGTAACCGTTATGCGTAAGCGTAATACCATCGTATTTTTTACTTTTTCCCGCTCTCGAATAAGACGTATGGTCGCTTGTATTTACATAGGGTTCCAAATAAACGTATATATGTAAAGAAATCTCTCGATCGGTTTTGTTTTCGACGGAAATATTTTCGCAATCAACGTATCCGCGTTCGGACAGAAAGAACGTCGTTTCCGTTCGTATCCCTTTATATTCGCCGATCACGCGATGATAGCCCAATCCTACGTGAGTTTCGAATACATCGAACGATTCTTTTTTAAAATTCCGATTTGCCGCATAATACGTTCCGTCTTGCAACTTTACGTATACCAGTCTTTCGCCCGTCGCCATAGTGCGCCGAACAGGACCGATTCCGGCAAGGCTTTTTCCGCAACCGAATTGATTGAGAGACCATACGACGTCCTCGTTCCATAAATAATTAATAAGCGGTCTTCTCGGATACATATCCTTGATCACATATTCGTTATTCTTATCGTCAAAAAACATATTTCTCCTTACTCGCACATACGCGCGTTCATTGATATTACATTTAAGTCAACGTTGTACTTTGTTTTATAACTTTCAAAAGTAAATTCGTTTCCCCCGACAACCGCACCGCAATTATTGATGCCGTCGAGCAAATAATTATCGATTCTTACTTGTCGCATTGCGCCGCTTTACTTTAATTTGTAATCATTATAAAACACTTCAAAAATCCCCGCCGTCCAACCTAACATTTCAGGTAATCCGTATTCATTAAAAATAGTCTTATCTCCCGTTACGGCATCATATTTTTCAAATATTTTTCCTGTTTTTCGGAATACGTTTGCAACAGTATCCAAATATTTTTCCGCGATTTCTCGAGCCTCGGATGTAAGCCCCGCTCGCCTATTTGCAACGCACGCCCAATAATTGTGAGGTGCCCACATATTCGGATACCCCCATTGAAATACTTCATCTCCCACGTCTTTCCACTCGCAAGAAGTTACGCCGTGCGCACATAAAAGCTTTTCGTTTATTGCTTGTACGCCCTCTTTTGAATCGGATATGCCCATTGCAAACGGAACATAGCAAGCAGCACAAAATACGTACGTCTTTTTTTCTTCTTTAACATTGTAATCGAAAAATACTCCGCTGACTTCATCGTAACAATACTTTTCAATCAGCTCCTTTCGCAAGTTTGCATATCTTTCCCATTTTTCCGAATCTCCGTTTTGCAAAATTCGCGCAAACTTTGCCATTAATTTTTCAAAACCGTATAAGTACGCATTTAAATCGATCGGAGCAATATCCATCGCTCTGTTTAAAAATCTCGGAGTATGGTCTTCCCCGCTTTCCCCTTCAGCCGTCTTATGATTTAGAAAAGCAAGCAATTCGTCTTTGGTCATGGAAGAAATATCTGCGTGACACCTATTTTCGTACTCTTTCATCGAATCGAAAATATTTTCGGGAGATTCTTTTTGATTTGTTCCGTAACGATTGAGTCCGTTCGAAAATTTCCGTTTCGATTCCCAAAACGTGTATTCTTTTAGCAAATAAGGATATGTCTTTTCTAAAAAAGAAAGGTCGGCTGAATATTCGTAATAATCGTCCGCCATAAAAATCAACAACGGCGGTTGACTGGCATAATCTGCCCCGTTCGCCCTGCACATATTCGGCACGCAACCGAATTTATTTAAACAAAACTTTAGGTTCTCTATATTGTTCAATGCAAAATCGACTAAACCGTCTAAATATAATCCTTTATTCGTAAAATAGGTGTCCCAATAATAAAGATCCGTCAACTCGCCGTCTATACACGGAGGAATAAAATCAAAGGGCAATATGAAATCTTGCCGATTATCTTTAGGTCTTATTGCTTTTTCCCACGCCGAACAAATATATCGATGAGTCGCATCTAAAATACCTTTCATACGTTCTTCTCCCGCACGCATAATCATATTAACGTAACTTGTACATAATCATATTAGCATATTAGCATAATCTATCGACTTTGTCTTGTCTTAATTGTCTATATAAATGCCTTTTTTAACGATAAATTCAATACAAAAGTAAATAAAAAAAACCCGCTCCTTAACGTTATGAAGCAAGATTTCATCGCGCAACGATTTCATCCGCGTTAGCGGATTTATTCCGCAGACGGCGGATTTTATCCCCCAAAAAAAAACGACAAGCCGAAGAAAGACAATAACAATATTACATATATTTAATTAAATAGCAAAACACGGTCTTTCCTACAAAGCAAGGTGCGTATTTGCTTGTTATGGTGGAGATGGGCGGAGTCGAACCGCCGTGTTGCTTACAAACCCAAAGGTCTTCTACATGCTTAGCTCGCCTTTAGCTTAGCCGCGCACAGCCGACAAGCGGGCAACGCACGGAGCAAGCAGCTAAAATACCTTAATCGAGCCACTGCCAAAACGCGATTAACGTTCATCGCATAAAATGATGCCCGTTTTCGCCTCTGCGATAAAGGCGAAACGAACAGCCGCTTTAATTAAGCAGCGAATGCGTAATTGTTATTATCAGCATTTAATTTTAAAGTTTCCGTTTTTTTAACGCAGACACGGTCTGCGGCATGCTTATACCCTCCGACTCGCAAACAGTCGAAACCGATACACCCCCGTTTTTATTGGCTTTTTATTAAAAAATTTTATTTTTTTATCGAATGCATTAAGGCTTAATGAGTTCGATTCTCTAACGGCTAGCGATAATTACTTAACTCACGCTCTAACGCACGCTTTTGGTCGTATTCTTTTAGCACTTGCTTTTTATCGAACGTGTGCTTGCCTTTGCAAACGCCGAGTTCGAGCTTTATAAGCGACTGTTTAAAATACAATTTGAGCGGCACTATCGTAAAACCTTTTTCGGCGACTTTGGAGCGAAGCCTTGTTATTTCGCTTTTATGGAGTAACAGGCGGCGGTCGCGCTTGGCATCGCGCACGTTATAGGCTCCCGATTTATCGTAAACGGCTATATGCATTCCCTTAACGAAAACTCCATGCGACGAAATCGAACAATACGCGTCCTTTAAATTTACGTTTCCGAGTCTTATGGATTTTACCTCTCCGCCGTCGAGCGATATGCCGACTTCTAAACTATCCGTAATGAAATATTCATGCCTTGCTTCTTTGTTTTCGCAAATTACTTTCATATCGCCCTCCTATTATTTTATGATTAAATTTTAACACACGCGCGTTTTTTTTGCAAGGCTTTTAAGCGGTCAAACTTAAAAACGCGTGTGTTTTATGTAATATCCCGCGCTTTTTATTGCAAAATTTATCGCATTTTTTATCGCAAACCTTGTGAGAAAGTGCCGATAATCGACCTATAGCCCCGCTTTTTGTTTTTTTAAGTTGCAAAAAAACGTTTAAAAAAATATTAATTTTTTATAAAAATTATAAAAGCCCCTCGACGAAAAACGAAAGTTTTCCGCTAGATATATCTGCCGAAACAAGCTTAACAAGCACCCTTTTTCCGACCGAAAAATTGTGTTTTTTGGTTTTCAAAGAGCAAGTTTTTTCGTCGTATACGTAATCGCCGCGAGGTAAATTTTCGATTCTGACCAAGCCTTCCGCGGTGTTTTCGAGCCGAACGAAAAAGCCGAAGGAATTTACGCCGCTTATTATTCCTTCAAAATAATCGCCTAAAAATTGCGACATAAATTTGCAAACGTAAACGTCGCAAACGGCGCGTTCGATTTTTTCGGCGCGTTTTTCAAGCGCTGAAGAGTTCGAGGCGGCTTCTGCGCTAAATTCGCCTAGTTTTAAAGTTTGGTCTATTTTTCCGCAAAGCACCGCTTTTAAAACGCGATGAACGAAAAGGTCGGGATAACGACGAATAGGCGACGTAAAATGACAATAGTATTTTTCATTTAGCCCGAAATGTTGCGATTTTTCAGGCGAATAATAGGCTTTTTGCATTGCGCGAAGCGTGGCGTTCGTAACGATGTACTTTAAATCCGCGTTTTCTGCCGCTTTCTCAAGCACGCTTTGAAGCTGATTAGAATAAAGCTTATCTCCCCGCCATTGCGGAGTTAAACCTAGCGCTTTCAAAAATTCCGCAAGCCCCGCTAGTTTTTCCGAAGCAGGATTTTCATGCACGCGATAAATACAAGGAGCTTCTAAAAAATATAAATATTCGGCGACGGCAACGTTTGCGGCTATCATAAATTCCTCGATGAGGCGTTCGCTTTCGATTTGTTCTCTGCCCTCGACCATGAGCTCGCCGTTTTCGTAATAAACTTTAGTTTCGGACGACTCTAAATCGATTGCGCCCTTTTTTCGGCGATTTTCGTGCAATAAATTCATAAGTTCGCGCGCGTAAGAAAGCTCCTTTTTTAACGAAGAAAGCTCTTTTAAAGCTTGCTTATCGCCATCGAAAAACGCTTGAACTTTTTTATATGTCAAACGCGCGTTTGAGCCGATAATCGACCTATAGAAGGACTTTTCTTTCAAATTACCCTCTTTATCGTAAAGCAATTTAACCGAAATCGCAAGCCTTTTCACCCCGGGATTTAAGGAACACAATCCGTTACTCAATTTTTCGGGAAGCATAGGAATTACCCTATCCGGGAGATATATGCTGCACCCGCGAGAAAACGCCTCTTTATCGAGCGCGCCGCCCGCATTTACGTAATGCGAAACGTCGGCAATATGAACGTAAAGCTCATACCCCGCACCCGCGCGCAGTTTTTTGATTGAAATCGCGTCGTCGAAATCGCGAGAGTCATCACCGTCAATCGTAAAAGTTTTCAAGCGAGTAAAATTCGTTCTCCCCTCGAAGTCGCTTTTTTGCGGCTCGGGCGGAATTTTGGCGACCTCGCTTAGCACCTTCGCGCTAAAATCTTCGGGGGCGTGCTCACCCAAAAGAATACATTCTTCGCGGACTTTATAATCGCGACTATCGCCCAAAATTTTCAAAATTTCACCTTGCGGCGACTTGCCTTCGGGATACGAAATTATCTCGCACAGCACCTCGACTCCGTTTTTTAATTCAAAGTTTTCGCGTCCCTTTCGAGTTGCACCTACGATAGCAATATCACAACCGAAAGCCGAATCGTCGGGCGAAACGACTACTCCCGTACGCATTATCCGACAAACGCCCGTAACCGTACGAGTGCCGCGCTCGATTATCTGCAAAACCTCGCAACCGTCACCTTTTCCTACGCTTTCGGGCAGACGGCGAACGAAAACACGGTCGCCTTGATAAATTCCTTTAAGCCTATCGGGCGTTAAAAACAAATCGGACGGACATTCCTCGGCGTTATCCGCAATAAAAAAGCCGAAGCCGCGTTCGTTGCGCCTTACGGTGCCTTTTATAAGCCCCGCCCTGCTCGGTAAAGCGAATTTGCCGCTTATAAAAACAAGCTCTCCGCTTTTTACAAGCCCCTTTAAAACACTGAAAAGCACCTCTTTCGAAAGTTTATCATGCGAGCCAAACTCGTTTTGCAACGTTTTTTCCGTTATATATACCTTGTTTTGATTTTCAAAATAGCCAATAACGCTTTTCGAAAGCAAATTAAAATCACAATTACTCATAATCAATCTATCCAGGCGAAAAAATCAAACAAAAAATCACAAAAAAAAACGGCTTTGTTCAAGCCGCTTTAATTTTTTACTTATAAAATCTTTCGATAATATAGAAGGCTATTAAAAGCACCGTCATAACGATGATGCAAATAACGGTTAGCCTTTTTAACTTGCTTTCTACGGTTTTAGACTTGTTTTTGCCGTAGAACGTATCGGACGCACCGCCGAGCGCGCTTACGCCGTTCGAATTGCCCGATTGCATCATAACGACTATGGTTACGAAAATGGCACAAAGCACCGACAAAATTACGCAAGCCAAGCTGAGCCCGAAATAAACATTATAATTAAACAATAAATTAGCTAAAATCGCTTCCATTTTTAACTCCTACGCAAAAACGCAAAGGCTTTACTTTTCGAATTATTACTCGACGATTATAACATATATCAAATAATTTTACAAGCGTTTTTGCAAGTATTTTTAGTTTTTTTACCTTTTTATTTTTCTATTAGCGAACTACCCGTCATTTCAGATGGTATTTCTTCGCCCATAACCTCTAAAAGCGTGGGGGCGATGTCCGCAAGTATGCCGTTTTTAAGCTTGACGTTTTTATATTCTTCGCTTACCAAAATAAACGGAACGAGGTTAGTTGTATGCGCGGTAAAAGGCGCACCGCTTTCATCGACCATTTTATCGGCATTGCCGTGGTCTGCCGTTATCAATGCGCTACCGCCTTTTTCGAGTACAGCCGAAACAATTTTATCCATGCATCCTTCGACCGTTTTTACGGCGGCAACGGCGGCTTCGAACACGCCGGTGTGACCTACCATGTCGCAATTTGCATAGTTTAAAATAATAACGTCGTATTTATCGGAATTTATAGCTTCCAAAACCTTATCGGTTACCTCTAATGCACTCATTTCGGGTTTTAAATCGTAAGTCGCAACCTTCGGCGAGGGAACCAAAATTCTATCTTCTAAACTAGTGGGCGCTTCTACGCTGCCGTTAAAAAAGAACGTTACGTGCGCGTATTTTTCGGTTTCGGCGATTTTTAAGTGTTTGTAGCCTTTTTTAGAAAGATATTCGCTTAAAGTATTGTGATATTGCGGCTTTTTAAAAGCTATTTTTACGTGCGAAAAAGTCGCGTCGTATTCCGTAAAACAAACGTAGTCGGGATGCAAATAGCCCGATTTACGTTCGAATCCGTTGAAATCGGGTTCGGTTAAAGCACGAGTAATTTCTCTTGCTCTGTCCGGGCGGAAGTTGAAGAAAATTATCCCGTCGCCCTCTTTAATAAGCCCTATCGGTCGACCGTTTTTGCAAACGTTGACGGGGACGATAAATTCGTCGGTTACGCCTTCGCTATAGCTTTGTTCTATCGCGCAAACGGGACAATCAGCCTTAACGCCCTCGCCCGAAGTGAGCGCGTTATAAGCTTTTTCGACGCGTTCCCAACGATTATCCCTATCCATAGCATAGTATCTGCCGGCTACGGTTGCGATTTCGCCTATTCCGATTTTCTCTATTTCGGATTGCAAACGTTTAACGAAAGAAGCGCCGCTCGTGGGAGAAACGTCGCGTCCGTCCATAAAGCAGTGGACGAAAACGTTTTTAAGCCCGCGCTCCTTTGCCATTTTTAAAAGCGCGAAAAGATGCTCGATATGACTGTGAACGCCTCCGTCGGACAAAAGTCCGTAAAGATGCAGGTTTTTGCCGCTAGCAAGCGCGTTATCCATAACGGAAACAAGTTCTTCGTTATTGAAAAACTCGCCGGTTTTTATTTCGTAGCTGATACGCGAAAGCTCTTGACGAATAATTCTGCCCGCGCCGATGTTGAGGTGACCGACCTCGCTGTTACCCATTTGTCCTGCGGGAAGACCTACGTCCTCGCCGCTGGCGCCGAGCGTGCAGTGCGGATATTCGCTTTGCAATCTTTCGATAACCCCGGCGTTAGCCGCCGCAATCGCGTTGCCGCTTTTTTTATCGTTGATTCCGTACCCGTCCATTATGAACAGACACACGGGTTTTTTGCTCATTTAAATTGCCTCCGCGAAGATTACTTATCGTAATTTACTATTGCAGAAAAATCTGCCGCTTTAAGCGAAGCTCCGCCGATAAGACCGCCGTCGATTTCGCTCATAGCCATGAGTTCTTTACAGTTAGAAGGATTCATCGAGCCGCCGTATTGAATACGAACTTTAGCCGCGCAATTCGGGCAGAAGTTTTCGGCTAATGTTTTGCGGATAAAGCCGATAGTTTCGTTAGCTTGCTCGCTGGTAGCGGTTTTGCCAGTTCCGATAGCCCAAACGGGTTCGTACGCGATAACGAGCTTGGATAAATCGTCTATACCCTTTAAGCCGTTTAAAAGTTGACGAGTTAAAACGTCTTCGGTTTTGCCACCTTCGCGTTCTTCTAAAGTTTCGC
>CAYVKZ010000040.1:0-15113 GCA_964452295.1 uncultured Acidiphilium sp. | reverse complement strand
CCCCATTTTTGTCAAGTATTTTAATACCGTTTTTTAAAATAATTAAAATTTTTTTTATTTTTATGCACATTGTGCACATTTTTCGAGCGAGATTCCTCGGCTACGCTCGGGATGACGGTTGGTACTATTCGTCATTCTGAGCAAGCGAGGAACGAGCGCGTTGAAGAATCTCGCTAAAGTTTTTGCGGATAATTCGTCAACCCTTCAGTCGGCTCTGCCGACAGCTTCCCTTACACAGGGAAGCCAACTCTCGCTCAAGATGACGGTTAAAAAAACATTCGCTCAAGATAACGGTAAACCTGCGCTACAAGACAAAAAAATAAAAAACGCCGCTCCGAGTTAACCGATTTCAAGGAATGACGTTTTTATTATAGTTTTATAAACTTAATATTCTTTTTATGAATTAAGTACTTGCTTTTTTATGACTTTAATACTTTCTTTTTTGCACCGAAGCTATGGTTAGCACCGCCACGAACGTGGCACCGTACTTTTTAAGAAGACAGCAAATTTCTTCGGTCGTAGCGCCGGTCGTCATAACGTCGTCGATTAAAAGAACGCGCTTGCCGACTAACTTTTTTCTGTTTTTAACGCCAAAACTACCACGCAGATTTTTTTGTCTGTCCGCAAACGAAAGCACAGCTTGCCGCTCGGTTTCGTGCCGCTTATAAAGCATATCGTACTCGACAGGCACACCCGAAAAGCGCGAAAACTCCTCGGCTATAAGTTGAGCTTGATTGTATCCGCGAAATTTTTCTCGCTCGGCAACCATAGGTACGAACAAAACAAAGTCGCAATTCAAAAAGGATTTTATGTAGGCATTGCGCAACTCCTCGGCAAAAACGCGAGAAAAATAACGCTTGCCGCCGTATTTTAGCGAAGTAATAATGACACTTATCGGCTCGTCGTAATCGAACAAGCTTACCGCTTTATCGAAATAAGTATCTCTGCCCGAGCAAGAATCGCAACGCTCGGCATTATAAGGAACTTTTCTACCGCAATGCTCGCAAACCGCGCCCGACGAAAGCCTGGGCAACGATTTTTCGCAATCGTCGCAAAAATACTTGCCGCCGAAAATTTCTCTACCGCAAACGTTGCAGGTTAAATCGATAGGAAATAACAAATCTTCCGCCTCGCGCCTGAAATTCTTGCGGTTTTCGCTTGGATTTTTGCTGTTTTCACTTGATTTTTTGCTTCTTTTTAGCGGATTTTTGCCGAACAATCTTTTAAATTTTAGCTTAACCGAACGAAAAAACGACTTAAACATTTTTTTGCCCGACTATTTTTTTATCGCAAAGCAGTATGCGGTGCGTTTTTCGAAGCGTTCGCCGGGGCGCAAAATCGCCGACGGAAAGCTGGGTTGATTTACGCTGTTGGGGAAATTTTGCGTTTCTAGGCAAAGCGCGGCGCGTTTTTCGTGCAATCTGCCGTTTTTGCCGACAGTTCCGTTTAAAAAGTTGCCGCTGTAAACCTGCATTCCGAAATTGTCGGTAAAAACGCTCATTTCGATGCCGGTATCGGGAGCGTAAACACTTGCTACTTTTTCGAATTTTCCGTAGTTTTTAAGCTCGAAATTGTGATCGTATCCGCCGCCGAAAGTTATTTGTTTATGCGGAGAATCGATATATTCGCCTATTCTTCTGCCGCTTCTGAAATCGAAGGGAGTTCCCTCGACGTACATGCGCTCGCCGGTGGGAATAAGGTCTTTATCGACGGGGGTTATACTGTCCGAATTTACGGTTAAAACGTGGTTTAAAATCGTATTTTCGGCAGACAAATTGAAGTAAGAATGATTGGTAAAACTTATCGGAGTCGCGGCGTCGCTCTCCGCCTTATAGCACAAATTAAGCCCCGATTTATCGAGATAATAGCAAACCTCGATTTTTAAATTGCCGGGATAGCCCTCGTCTCCGTCGGGGCTTACGAGCGTAAAACGCAAGCGTTCGCCGTCCGCTCGAGCAGAGAAAATCTTTTTATCGAAGCCGATTTTTCCTCCGTGCAAACTGTTTTTGCCGTCGTTTAAATAAAGCGAATAATTTTTGCCGTCCAGCGAAAATTTACCGCCGCCCACGCGATTTGCGACTCTGCCGATAAACGCGCCTAAATAGCCGTCGTTATTTTCATAAGAGCTAATGTCGTCGTAACCTAGAACCACGTCGCGAAGCTCGCCGTTTTTATCTTTTACGAATAAATTCTTAATCGTGCAACCGTAATCTAAAACGTGAGCGCTGAAAACGCCGTTGTCTAAAATATACTCGGTAACCGCGCGTCCGTCTTTCGTTTTGCCGAACGGTTGTTTTTTTATCATAAGTTTTTCTCCTTGCAATCTTTAATTGTTCTATCTTAATTTTACCATATTTTTTTAAAAAGTGCCGCTATAGGTCGATTAACGCCGCTTTCGCGATTTTTTATCTTTGAAATCGCATTTTATCGTGTTTTTTTAAAAAAGTGCCGCTATAGGTCGATTATCGGCACTTTCAGATCAAATAATAGCACAACGATTTTTCATTCGGATAATCCTGAAATATACTCATCGATAGAGGCGGCGGCTTTACGTCCCGCGCCCATAGCGAGTATTACGGTTGCCGCGCCGCTAACCGCGTCGCCCCCCGCAAACACGCCTTTTATAGACGTTTCGAGCTTTTCGTTAACGACTATGCATCCGCGTTTATCCGTATCGAGATTTGGCATGCCGTAACGAATAATTGGATTCGGCGAGGTGCCCAAAGCCATAATAACGGCATCCGCTTCGATTTCGTATTCGCTGTTTTCCATAGGAACGGGACTGCACCTACCCGAAGCGTCAGGTTCTCCGAGTTCCATTTTTTGAAGTTTTACGCCGCAAACCGCACCGCTAGTGCCGATAAGCTCGACGGGATTAGTTAAAAACGAGAATATAACGCCCTCTTGCTTGGCGTGCAAAACTTCTTCTTTTCTTGCGGGAAGCTCGTTTTCGGTACGGCGATACACGACCGTAACTTCTGCGCCGAGTCTTAACGCAGAACGAGCCGCGTCCATCGCAACGTTTCCGCCGCCTACGACAACTACCTTTTTAGCGCTTTTTATCGGCGTTTTTGCGTCTTTTTCGTAAGCTTTCATAAGGTTAATTCGAGTTAAAAACTCGTTTGCGGAAAACACCCCCGCTAACTCTTCGCCCTTAATTCCCATAAAACGCGGAAGTCCCGCGCCGCTCGCGATAAACACCGCTTTATATCCGTCGTCAAGAAGCTCGTTTATTTCGAACGACTTGCCGCCGACCGCGTTATAAACGAACTCCACGCCAAGGCTTTCGAGCTGAGCAATCTCAGTCGAAACCACGCTTTTTGGCAAGCGGAACTGCGGTATACCGTAAGTCAGCACCCCTCCCGCTTTATGAAGCGCCTCGAAAACGGTTACTTTATAACCGCGAGCGCTGAGTTCGCCCGCCGCGGAAAGACCTGCGGGTCCCGAACCTATTATCGCTACGCGCGCTTTTTTATTTTCAGCCGCGTTTTCGATATTCGCGGCGTTTTTAGCGTTACTTTCAGCCGAAATTTTTGTATTTTCGGCACTTTTAGTCGTGTTTTTAGCCGTATTTAGCGTATTTTTCGCATGATAATCCGCCACGAATCTCTCGAGATTACCTATTGCGACGGGCTCGCCTTTAATTCCGCGAACGCAAAATTTTTCGCACTGATTTTCTTGCGGGCAAACGCGCCCGGTAACTGCGGGAAGCGAATTGGTGGAATAAATAACGTTATACGCGCCTTCGAAATCGCCCCTAGCGACCAACGCGATGAATTCGGGAATTCTAACGTTAACCGGACACCCTGAAGCGCACGCGGGTTTTTTGCAATTTAAACAACGTTTAGCCTCGGCAACGGCTTGTTCTTCGGTATAGCCGACGGCAACTTCTTCAAAGCTTTTAGCGCGTTTTTGCGCGTCGACGAGCGGCATTTGCACGCGTTCGCCGCCGACGGATACGTTTGTATTCGAGTCTTTCATTTTTAACCTAAAACCTCTTGATATCTTTAAACAAATTGCAGTCGTCGCGGCGGGATTGTTCGAATTGACGATATTGCGCGTTTCTTGCGATAAGCGAATCGAAATCGACCTTATGCCCGTCGAAATCGGGACCGTCTACGCAAGCGAACTTAATTTTGCCGTCCACGTTAACGCGGCAACCGCCACACATGCCCGTTCCGTCGATCATTATCGGATTCATGCTGACTATAGTTTTCACGTTATGCACAGCTGTTACGGCGCAGACGTTTTTCATCATAATTACGGGACCGACCGCCATAACCTCGTCGACTTTTTCTCCACGGCTTAAAAGCTCGGCAAGCGGAGCGGTAACAAAGCCCTTTTGCCCGCGCGAGCCGTCGTCGGTGACCAAAATCAACTCGTCGCACGCGTCGCGAAATTCTTGTTCCAAAATAACCGAGTCGGCGTTTTTAAAACCGATAATGGCGGTAACTTTAGCGCCGCTTTCTTTAAACGCCTTAGCTACGGGCAGAGCTATCGCCGAGCCGACGCCCCCGCCTATAACCACGGCGCTGACGGCTCCCGAAGTTTCGGTAGCTTTGCCGAGCGGACCGCAAACGTCGCATACGTAGCCGCCGATTTCGAGCGAAGCAAGCTCCGCGGTGGTTTCGCCGACAGGCTGAAACGCGAGAGTTATAGTGCCGCTCTCGCGATTATAATCTGAAATCGTAAGCGGAATTCTTTCGCTGCTAAAAAGCGGGCGAATAATAACGAACTGCCCCGCCAAAGCATGCCGCGCGACGAGCGGAGCCTCGATTTTAATCGAAATAACGCTTTCGCTAAGTCGCTTTTTTTCTATAATTTTATACATATTAAAACCCTTGTCTTTTATTTTCGGTATAAAATTCCGTCCGAAAAATCACCTAAAAAATTCAAATTGAAAAAATGTTTATTCTAAACTTTTTACCTTAATAGACTTCTCTTCCCGCGGAAAACGCAACGCAAAGGCAAATTCCGCAAGCAACGACGTCCGCTAAAACCGCCCACCAAAGCGAGGCGATTCCCGCCGCCGCCAAACCCGCGATTACGACCTTAACGGCTCCGTTAAACCAAAGTCCGAACCGTTTTACCCAAGCCACACGCTTAGCCGTTTTATAAACGTAAGGCACATAAGCGATTTCGTCGCCCGAAATTAACGCCGCGCTTTTTTTCGCGCTTTCGAGGCTTTCACCGCTTTCGCTATTTTCTAACTTTTCAACGTTTTCACTGCTTTCGGTGCCTTCAAGATTTTCAAGTTTTTCGCTGTTTTCTAAGTTTTCGCAATTCAAAGCGATAACGCGCTCCAAAGAAAAATCAGAGCAAACGCAAAGCACGTTTTTGCTAGATAATTCCTTAATTTTTTGAAGTTTTTCTTCTTCGGTGTCAAAGCAATAGTATTCGTGAATTTTAAGATTTTTGCAAAGTTCGGCGGCTTTTTCTTCGCTTAAAAGAGTTAAAAGAGCAAGGCGTTTGCCGCAATCTCTGAACTCGCGCAAAGCGCCGAGGCAGTCGACTTTAAGCTCGCCGTTTTTATCGTCGAGCGCATTTTCTTTATCTAGCGCGACAAGCTCGCACCCCGCGGCGAAAAGGCTTTCGTCTTGACCGAAGGAAACGATTCCCTTTTTATAGCCAAGGCTAAGCGAGGCTATTTCCGCCAAATCGTAAGAACTTAAAAGTGCGCCGCCGCCAAAAATCACGGCGCAAATTGCAGAAAATACGCCCCAACGATAAAGACCGATTGAATATTCTTCGTAAAAAATAGGCGGAACGAACGCCGCGAGCAAAAGCACACCTAGTGCTATCGCACAAATTTTTACGCGGTTTTTTTGCAGTTTCGTGTTTAACGCCGATTTTTCGCGGGTACGAGAAACGAATTCACGCTCGAACGCGCTAAGCTCGTCGTCAAAACCCACCGAAACTTTCACGCGCGAAGAGGACAAAAGCACGTCGCCCTTTTTTACCTCGTCGCCCTTTTTAAGCTCGACTTCGCTGTATTCTTCGCCGTTTTCGCCTTGAATTTTGCGCAAGACGGTAGAAAACGGAGAAACGAGCGTCCCGCCGAAACGGCAGTTTTCATTTTTAGAAAAGCACAAAACGTCGCCCGATTTTACATCGCAAACGCAAACTTCTTTTTCGCGATCCTTGCCGTTTTTCGTGATTAAAAGAGTTACAAAATCGCAAGAAGGCTCTGCGGGAGTGCCTTTAAGCGCCCGTTTTTTCAAAACGGAAGCGAATAAACTCAGCGCCGCTATCATCAACGTTGCGGCTATAGCTTGCTCGGCGTAACCCAAAAACAACGCGCCGACTACTCCGACCGCGGCTACAAACCTAAAAGTCAGCACGCGACCGCTTAAAACGTCTGAGGCGATTTCGTAGATCAGTTCGTAGCCCGAAAGCGCGAAAGCTACAGCCAAGGTGACCGTTTTTGCGCTTTCCAAAGAAAGGATATGCCCCAAAATCAAGCACACCAGTCCCGCCGCAAGACAAATCGCGCTTTGCACCGCTTCTGAAAGCGAACGTTTAGGCTTTTTTGCGCGAGGAGCCGAATTTTCGCTTTCATCGTCGCCGTAATCCGAATCCGAATTTTCGGACTTTTGAGCTTGCGATTTTTCGGCTCGAGCGTTTTTAACTTGCGTTTTCTGCAAGTGCGAATTTTGTTTTTGTAAATTTTGCGCTTGCGAATTTTCGTTTAAATCGACGGATAGAGATTTTGCCGATTCTTCGTCGGACTTAGCAAAATCTATAACGCAATTTGTTTTTTCGGCGATTTCGCAGACTTCGGCAAACACGTCGTAATCGCTTGCCAAGTCGTCTATTTCGTAAGTTAAAACGCAGGATTTTCGATCAACGGCGGCAGAAAGCACTCCATTGATCTTTTTTACGTTTTCTTCGAGCGCATTAAAATCGCCCGCGGTTTCGAGATAATAGGTAATTTTTCTTTTTTCCATTATATACTCCGTTTTTGCGCGAGTTTTATCTGCGCGCGCACGTAACTAGCTATATATTAGCACTAAATGCGGCGTTTTGTCAATAAAAACCCGCGTCCGCAAAAAATCTCCCGCAAATAATCTCGTTTTAAGCTATCCCCGAGCAAACGGTTAAGGCTTCACTTTTGATTATAGGTCATTCCGAGCAAGCACGTAAGCGTAGCGCGTCAAAAAATCTTGTTTTGTTTACAGGTCATTCTGAGCGGAGCGAATTTATTCGCGTAGTCGGGGTCAAAATCTTGTTTGATTAAAAGCGGATAATTCAAACGAGATCCCTCGACTAACGCTCGGAATGACGAGTTAGTAAAAGCGAATAGTTCAAGCGAGATCTTTCGACTCGCTAACGCTCGCTCAAGATGACGGTTAAAAAAATACGTTCACTCGTGATGACCGATACACCCCGCTCAACATATCACGTTATACCGAAACTCGCTCGGAATAATCTACAAAAAAACCGCCGAAGTAGTCGATAATCGACCTATAGGCGGGTTTTTAAATTTTTAAAACTAAAAATTCGATGATTTTTAAATCTAAAAAACGAACTTTCTAAAACTAAGCGGAGGCATATTTAAAGCTACGATTTTGCCTAAAAGTTCCAGCTCGAAATTCTGTTCGTCTTGCCCGAAATTGTATAAAACCAAAACGCTCTCTTTTTCGCCCTCGTACCAAATCGGAGCAACGCTTACGGCGTTTTTAATATCGAAAGGCAATTCGTTGACAAAAAGCTTTTTTACAATCGAATGAAATTGCGCGCGCCTGCCCTTATGAAACAAAGTGTCGCTATTAAACGCCGAACCGAGCGCGAAAATTCTTCCGCCGAACTTATTTTCATAATAAACGGAGCATGCCCCTAAAACTTCGCCGTCGGCATTAACGAGTTCGGTTAAAACCGCGGCGCCGCACGTAGGCGATAAGCGATAAACGCACTCGTTGCTTAAAGAGTTAGCCGTATAAACGGGATATTTTAAGCGATATCCGCAGTTTTCTTCCGCAGCAGTCAACCTTTCGAAGCAAGGCGCAAAAACTTTTTCGGCAGAAGTTATGCCGATATATTCCGAAAAACCGCGCTTTAAAACCGAACAAACGGCTTCTTGATCTAAAACCGCCCCGCGCTTAAGCAAAGCGGACAGCTCGTCGTCCGTGTAGCAATTAACGGTTTCGCCCGTTAAAAAATTAACCTCGCCGCCGTCGAAACGCACGGGCAAGCCCAAACGATTCCAATATCCTTCGGCGTAGCTTATTCCGTCTTTGCCATAGCGTTCGCCGTTTAAATTTTCGACGTAGTTTTGCGGCGTCACGACGGATATTCCGCGCGGAGTTTTGCCACGCGTAAGTTCGAAAAGTTCTGAGTATTCTTGCTTGTTTTGCGCAAGCATTTCGAGATATTCGACGCTTTCCGACGGCATAGTGCCGTAATGGTCGACTATATTCAAAGTCAGCTCGTCATACCCCGCGAGCGCATGAATAGTGCATTGCAAATCGAAAACTTTAACGCTTTTCGCAAAAACGTTGCGCGGCGAAAAGGTATCTATTTCGCTTACGAAACGAACGTCGCCGTTTAAAACAGCGCGATACTTTAAGCCCTCGTAAAGTCCGAAAAGCAGTGCGTGCCCCAACGATTCCGAATAAGCCCCGCCCGGCGGGCGCACGAAGGGGACTTTGCCTTCACCCGCAAACGCACGCAAAAGCTCGTTTATATTCCTACCCTGAAACTGGTCGGCGTTCACGCCCGAAGCCATAAGCCCGAGCTGCACGTTTTTATCTATCGAATGAACGGCGCGTTCGACCTTTTTAACCAAAGCGAGTTGCGCGCCGTAGGTAACCTCACGAAAGCATTTTTTAATTTTTTTGCTTTGCTCGTCGTAAGAGTTAAAAGCGGCGATCAAATCGGCGCGCGTAAGCGGCTTGCCGTAGCGTTCGGCGGTTTTTTGCACGTGCAAATCGCAAAAACAGCCCAACTGCCCGCCTCCGTGATTGACCGAGCGAAAATCGTCGTCGAACATCATCGCCTCGAACCCGCAAGCGGCGTAACACTTCATAACCTCGGCGGCATAATCCGAAACGCGCTCGTCGAGCATGCACAGCTCGCTCGAAGATTCGTATCCGTTTATTCCCACGAATTTAGTATACGGAAGCACGCACGCCGTGCCCGAAAAATGCCCCAACAAACTTTTAAGAAAAAAACTGCACTTTAAGCCGTTCGCCTTTAAAAAATCAGCCGCTCGCTTTAACGTCTTCGCGCACTCGCGATGTTTTTCGATAGGCTGAGGAGTAGCCGCGACGTAGAAAGAATCTTCGCACAGCATAACTTCGTCGATTTTCCCCGCGCGGCAAGCAACGAGCAAATCGCGCAAATATTCTTCTTCGTTGTTTTTGTCTATACACGTCCTTAAAATATATCTCATTTTAACTTTTAAGCCCTTAAATTTTTCAGTTTTTTAATTTTGCATATTCGTCTAAAACGTAACACGCGACGGCAGACCAGCCGTGGCACAAGCTGCCCGCGTCGTCGAAATCGGCTTCGCCTAGCGCGGTTTCGTAAAAAGAGGTAGCGCCGCCGAGCAGAGCGGGAGCAAAAGTTTGAACTATATTTTCGACGCACCAATCGGCGTTTTTATCGGCGGCGATTATCGCCTCGTATTTTATGAGCATTGCCGAATAAGTCATTTTAACCAAAACGTCGTTTCCGTTTTTGAGCGCGTAAACCAAATTTTCGCTTGTTTTTTTATCGCACGCGCCGGCAGCCAAAATCACCGCCTGCGTGTATTCGTGATAGCCGAACTTGCTTCCGTCCTCTTTTAAATAAGAACAATAAAAGCCCTTTTGCGGATTATAGAAAGCATTTAGCGCGGTTTTTAAGCGGTCGGCAACCTTTTCGTAACGATTTGCAGCAGAGGTATCGCCGTAACGAGTCAAAAGCGCGCTTAGCCGCGAAAGAGCGATAACCGCAAGCCCGGTGAGTATGCCGTCGCAACTTCCCGCAACGTCTTTACCGAAACCGTCGAGCCCGTCGGACCACTCGTGGAAATTCCAATTAGCCTCGCCGTCTAAAACTTTAATGCCGTTATCTCCCGCGCGGGTTGCAAAATTATCGGCAGCACTCTTAACGGTAGGCAAAATTTCGTCTAAGAACTCCTTATTATAATCGGCGACGGCATTTTCGCACACCCCGATTATCCAATACAAAGTAAACGAAGGGATGGTGAAACTAACGCGCGAAGGAGGACAAAGCTCGACCAAACCGTCGCTACGCATAGTTTGAGCAAAGAGTTTAAGCGAAGCCCTGGCAAATTCATATTCGCCGAACGCGCCGTAGCCGAACAGCATTTGATTACGCGAATCCATGCCGTAAAGCGCTTGTTCGCGCCAAGGACAATCCTCGTAATGCTCGTGCGCGCACAAAGCCAAAGTTCTTCTTCCCGTTTCGTAAATTTTATTTAAAAGTCCGTCGCCGAAGTCCTTTTTTATAAAGTTAAAGGGATATTGCGTGGGACAAACCGTTAAACGCTTTACGATTATCGACTTAGACTCAACGAACAAGCACAAATAGCGCAAGCCGAAACGCAAAAGCCTGTCGTCTAAAACGTTTTCGCCTTTTTTAAGTCTTAACGAAAGCGCGAAATTTCTGCCGCCCACGCTTGTTCGCGGACGCAAATCGGCAAGATGTTCCCCCCAACCGATAATCGCGTCGCAGTCTTCCTCGGCGGTCAAGCTTATAGACAAATATCCGCAAGTTTCGCACCCCAAATCGGCAACGACAAACACGCCGTCGGGCTTAATTTCGCCCGCGTTTGCGATGTTTTCGAGCGCAAATCTAACACCCGCGCAAGAGTTTTTCAAAGCATTTTCGCCCAAGCCTAAAGCATTTTCGCACGAAAGCAGAGCGCGTTCAACCCTTTTTTCACCCGCGGTAAGTTCGCCGAACGAAACCGAGCGCATATATGCGCGTTGCATTTTTTCGCCCGAAGTCTGTCCTCCGTCGTATTTAAAAGTGCCTTGCGCTAAAATCTCGCTTTTTTGCGGCGCAAAAATATCGCAACGTTTAACGGGGCGTTTTTGCAAGGTAAAATCGGCTGAAATCAAAGTCGCGTGTTGCCAAGCCTCGCCCTCGTCGGTAAAATCATAATTAAAACAATAGCCGAGTTGCGAGGTTATCAAATCTCCGACCGAATAACCCTTAGCTTTTCTTACGAGTGTGTTTTCGTCGGAGCAAACGATAATTTTGTCGTTTTCGCTTTTTTCCGACACGATTTCGAACGCGCAAAACGCTTTTTTCGTCGCGCGGACGACTTGATGATCGCCCTCGTAGTGAAAAATAACGATTAAAATTTGATTTTCGCCGAGTTTTAAAAAGCGCGAAACCTCAATTTCGTCGTAAGTTTTAATTTCGTCGCCGTCTGAAAACTGAGCGTTGGTTACAAACTCGCCGTTTATATACGCCGCATAGCGAAAATCAGAACAAACCTTTAAAAACGCGCCTTTTAAATGAGAATTTTCGCAATTAAAATCGCGCTTGAATTGCAATATTAAGTTACCGTCGCGAGCGGAAGTTTCCGCTCCGCCAAATCCGATGGGATTCATAAAAGCACCTCTTTGTTTTCTGCTTCGATTATACAACGAACGAGCGTGTTTTGTCAACGCAAAGCGACGATTTACTCTACTTTTGCTTTACTTTTAATTAAAAGTGATGTATAATACAGTGGTTAGTATTGAATTAAGCAAACTTAACCAAACGGCGAAGCGACTAAAAACGGTCGAACTTAGGCAAAATAAAATTATTAAGCGGCAAAAAATCGGCGCTTCGTCCGTCGAAAAACAAAAAACTTGCCGCGATTCAGGTGATTATGAATATAAAAAACAAAAAATTCCGTATGATTTTCAGCGCGGCAACTTGCTTAACTTTGGCGATAAGCGCGTTTTCTTTTAGCGCTTGCGGCGAAACGAGTTCGAATCACGGCTCGAGCTCCGGCGGAAGTTCTTTTCACGAAGATCCCGCCTACAATTATTACACGATAACCTATGATCTCGACGGTGCTGCCGAAAATAAAACGGAACGCGTTCAAGCGGGAACTCTGCTCAACTCCGAAGCCCCGACGTTTAAATATAGCGAATATTACAACTTTGTCGGATGGTTCAAAGACGAAAAACACAGCGAATGGGAAAACTTTGACGAGCCTGTTTATAAAGATAAAACCGTTTATGCAAGGCTAGACCCGTCAGCGGTTAATCGCGAGCTGTTTTTAAGCCGTTTTAACGAGGAAGCAAAAGCTATTCCCGCGGAAAAAACGTCCGTTGCGAAAGTTCAACTCAGCGGGCAATATTACACGACCGAAGTAGAAGGCGGCGAAAGAATCGAAAAACACGAAAAAACGGTTGAAAATAACGTAACTTCTTTCGACGTGCCTTTCGGGGATACCACTATTAACTACTTTTTACGCGTTTTTTATGACGAAGCCGCCTTTAAAACCGATTTTTACGATAACGAAGAATACGAAATTTTAAGCGATACTTATGTATTCCATTCTGCGGACAATATAGGTTTTACTATAATTTACAAACAAAAAACAGACGGCAACGTTTATGAATTTAGCGCAAGCTTAAATAGATATCACCGTTTAGAAAGCGCGCTTTTTAGTATGGTTTTAAATGCCGACGAACACGGACACGGCACCTCCGTAAAATTCTATTGGGTTTTTGCTTACTATTCAGACTAATGAGTTTTTTATAAATTCACAATTAAATTTAAGCCTTCCCTTTGTCATCATTTCGGGAAGGCTTTTTATTTTAAGCGGTTTTTTTGTTATCGTCATTTCGAGCGAGCACGTAAACTTAGCATTAGTTTTCGATTAAGGCTTCCCTGTATAAGGGAAGCTGTCAACGAAGTTGACTGAAGGGTTGTTGCTTTATAATTGCGTTGTCCTCGTCATCCCGAGCTTCGCCGAGGGATCTATTATTTTATAATAAGCGCAAGCAATGCAGATTAAGGCTTCCCCCGCGCAGAAAACGATTGATTGCAGAAAGCGTAAAACGCATTGGGAGAAGCTGTCCGCGACAGCGGGCTGATGCGGGGAATTTCTATAGTTAGTTTAATACCCCGCATCCGTTTTTTTGCCGTTTTTGGCAAAAAAACACCTTCCCCCAATTGCGCAGTTGCTCTTCGAATTATCGAGCCGCTTCTGCGCGGGGGAAGGCTTTTTTATTCTTTTTACTTCATTTTTTACAACGCAACTTCGCCGTCGGTGCAAATAACTTTCGTCGCAGGAATATAAGAATTCCAGTCAAAACCTTTTTTTATATTATCCCACTCGACAACCGTTCCGTTAAATTTTATTTCTATTAATCCGCTACAACCACGGAACGCCCAACTACCGATAAAAGTAACGCTGTTCGAAATAATTATACTTGTTAATGCTTTGCAACCACTAAACGCATACCTACCGATAGAAGTAACGCTGTCGGGGATAATAACACTCGTTAATCCGCTACAACGTTCGAACGCATCATCGGCAATAACTTTTGTTTTATCGTTAATAATGCAAGAAGTAATAGATTCATCTTTTGGTTTTATCAATGCGAAATAAGGATTATCTTTACTGCCTAAATATAAAGCGTTATTGTATTCGTTATATTGTAAATTATTACAATCGCCGAACGCATTCTCACCAATAGAATAAACGCTGTCGGGTATAGTTATGCTTGTTAATGTACTGCACCCCGCGAACGCGCTCATACCGATAGAAGTAACGCCGTTGCCGATTGTTACGCTTGTTAACGCCTCACAACGATAGAACGCCCAACTACCGATAGAAGTAACGCTATTCGGAATAGTTATACTTGTCAACGATGAGCACCCCCAGAACGCATCCTCACCGATAGAAGTAACGGAACCGTCATTGGGAATAATACTGTTTTTACAACCTAATATTAAAGTTTTACTTTCGGTTTCTATTAGACAATTATTTTTGCTGCGATAATTTGTATTGCCTTCTGCTACAATTATGCTTTCAAGTCCGCTACAATCAAAGAACGCATCCTCACCGATAGAAGTAACGCCATTCGGAATGGTAATATTCGTTAATCCGCTACAGCCGCTGAATATACTATCACTGATAGAAGCAACGTTGCTCGGAATCGTTACGGTTGTTAACGACTTGCAATCTTTGAACGCAGAGTTATCGATAAAAGTAATACTATCTCCGATTGTCGCGCTTGTTAACACACTACAACCATTGAATGCAGAATTACCGATAGAAGTAACGCTATTAGTTATGCTTACTTTTTTTAAACTAGTGCAATTATAAAATGCATAATCGTTTATCGAAGTTGTCGTTATATTAGCTTCGGTTATTAATTTGTTATCGATATATAAATTATGTGCATAATTTAACGGGTTTGAAGACGCATTACCAAATTCAATTTGACCCCACTTATCTATCGTGCCTAAATAATCAACTTTTGTTAATCCTCTGCAAACACTGAATGCATTTCGCTCGATGAGAGTAACACTGTTGCTTATAGTTATACTTGTTAATCCGCTGCAACCATAGAACGTAGCTTCCCCGATAGAAGCAATTACGTCGGATAGGGTAACTTTTGTTAACGATTTACAATCCTTAAACGCATTTGATCCTATAGTAGTAACCGGTTTTTCGTTATAAACGGCAGGAATAACAACATCCGTATCGGTGCAAGTGCCTATGCCCGAAACGGAATAACTTTCGTTATCTTCGTTCAAAGTGAATTCTAAACCTTTGCTTCCATAGTTGGAATCTAATGCTTTGCAACGCGAACAAACGCCTTTTACGTAGTCGTGGATGTCGTTTGCAGGGATTTCTTCGTCTACTCTATCTTCGCAACCTTCGTTTTGGCAAACTTTGTGTTGGCTACCCGCGTAGGTACAGTTAGGTTCTTCATCTATAATCGGTTTGCCATAATTATGCTCTTTTTTTGCAACGGTTTGCGGGGCGATTAAAACTTCGTTGCAGACGGAGCATTTTTTGCCCTCGGTTACGCCTTCGCTTTGGCAAGTAGGTTCAACTGCGGGAATAACTTCTTCGGTGTGGGCTAGCTTCTCGATATCTTCAACCTCGGTTTTGCTACATTTTAAGCAATAACGACCTTGCTTGC
>CAYVKZ010000039.1:0-15144 GCA_964452295.1 uncultured Acidiphilium sp. | reverse complement strand
ACGTTTAAAAGCTCGATTATTTTTTCAGCCATTTTTTCTCCTTGTTTTCTTCTTAATCATAATTAAAGTAAAGATTTTTAGTATTAAGCGATAGTATTAAAAAGTAGGCGGGGCGGAAACCCATATAAATTCCGCGGGCTCTTTTTTGGTATTGATTATATAGTGCATTTTATCCGCAGTGAAATAAAAGCTGTCGCCTTTTTTGCAAACGTAGCGTTTCATGCCTATGTGCAAACATATTTCGCCTTGCAAAACGTAGCCGAACTCTTCGCCTTCGTGCGGAACGTCTTCCGAAGTGCTACAGTTGGGCATAAGCTTAATGCGCACTGGTTCCATCATGTTTTTTTGCGCGTTCGGAATAAGCCAATTCGTTATGACTTCGCCGTCGTTTTTTTCAAAAAAGTCTTCTTCGTGATAAACTACGCGTTCTTCCTCTTCTTCCGAAAAAAAGTCTTTCAGCGAAGAGCCTAAAGCCGAAAGAATGTCTATAAGCGTGGCTATCGAAGGGCTGGTTAAATCGTTTTCGAGCTGCGAAATGTAGCCCTTGCTAAGCTCGCATCTATTGGCAAGTTCTTCTTGAGTTAGCCCCGTTTGAAGCCTTAATTGCTTTATTTTATTGCCTAATTCCATAAATCCTCTTAAGCCGATTTTTAATTTTTTTCGCGCTCGCAATTTTTTTCGTTACGCAAAAACCGCGGCAAAAAGCCCTCTAAACAAAAAGTTTAATAAAACTAACTCGGCTAAACAAAAAGTTTAATGTTGCTAAACAACGCACACGATTATACAAAAAACGTCACGGTATGTCAAATAAATATAAGCCCTAATAAAAAATAGGTATAAAAAATTTAATATAATTATCGTAACGCGCGCGCAAGCGACGCGTGAATATGCTTAAAAGACGCAATGCGCTAAGCGAATACGAAGTTTAAAACAGACATAAAAAGTAATATAAAGAAAAAACCGCCGAAAAAGGCAGTTTTTTATTTACGGATTAGCTAGCGTTTTAGGAAAAGTTTTTATTTCTTTAACGTATAAAATCACGCCTATAAAGCCGGTGATTATTTCCGCGGCGGGAAAAGCTATCCAGGTGTAATTAAGCCCGACGAACGAAAAGACGTAAAAAACGGGGATAAGGCAAAAAAGCTGACGCGAAAGGGTTAACCAAATGCTCGGGCGAGTTTTGCCTATCGATTGGAAAAATATCGGACTCATAAACGACGCCGTTGCCGGCAAAAAGCTTAAGCCGATTATTCTGAACGCGACTTCGCCTATTTCGAAAACCTTTTCCGACTTAGAAAACAGCGATAAAAGTTGCCGCGGAATAAGTAAAAAGCATGCCGCGCTTATCGCCATAAAAAAGGCTATGATCGCGGAGGAAACGGCAACCGTTTTTCGCACTCGCGCATACGATTTTGCGGCGTAATTATAGCTGATTACGGGCACGATGCAGGTTTGCAATCCAGTCAACGGGATAAAAAAGAAAGATTGAATTTTATAATACAAACCGAGCACCGTAACCGCTTCGTCGCCGAACTTGGCTAAGATTACGTTGAACGTAAGAATATAAACGGTAAAAAACGCCTGCATTACGATAGACGGAAGACCGAGCGAAAAAATTTTTTTCGCGAACTCTTTCATCGTTTTTAGCGGCGGAATTTTATTGAACGCCTTAAGTCCCGTTATCAAAGCCGCCACGAATTGCCCTATAACCGTCGCTATGGCGGCGCCGGAAACGCCTAAGTTTAAATTGAAAATAAAAATAGGGTCTAAAATTATATTGGTAATCGCGCCCGCGATTTGCGCGATCGTGGGTAAAACCATGTTCCCGCGCGATTGCAAAATTTTTGAATAAATGCTTTCGGTAAACAAGCCCAAACTGCCGACGCTAACGATTATTCCGTAAGAAAAAGCGTATTCGTGCGCGGCTTCGCTTCGAGTTTGAATTTTAACGAAAGGCTTCATAATAGCCGATAAGAGAGCGGCGAAAACAATCCAAAGGATTATCGAAATAAAAATGCCCGTACCGGCGGTATCCGACGCCTCTTCGTCGCGGTTGTTCGCGTAAAGCTTCGCCATGAGGGTGTTTACGCCCACGCCCGTGCCGACGGCAAACGCTATTATTATTAGCTGAAGGGGATAAATAACGGATAGCGCCGTAAGCCCGTCTTCTGAAAATCTGCCTATAAAAAAGCTGTCTACGACGTTATACAGCGCTTGAATAAGCAACGCGAGCATTACGGGCGGCGCCGTTTTTAAAAGAATTTTAAAAATACTTTCGGTTCCGAAAAGCGAAGCGTCCGTAGTCTTTTTGTTCATGCTCGTCTTAAGTCCTTGCCGTTTAGTTTAAATTGCGCGCAAGAGTTAGAGGAAAGCCTGCTGGTCAAGCGCTCGGAATATCTCGCCAATAAGTCTTCGCCGGAAAGGTTGGTGGTTATGATAAACGCTTTTTGATTGTTTAGCCGTTCGGATAAAAACGCGGTAAGATATTCTATCGTAACGTTGTTTTTAATCGGTTCGGTTCCGAGGTCGTCGATAACCAAAAGGTCGCAAGTGGTAAGCACGTCGAATATAACCGTTCTGTCGCTGCCGTTCGAAACGTGATAGGCAAAGAAAATTTCGCTTAGTTTAAGCGCGGATAAAAATATTACGTTTTTGCCGCGTTTTTCAAGCTCGGTGGCAATCGCGCCCGCGGCGAAAGTTTTGCCGCAACCCGGCGCGCCGCTGAAAATCAAGTTGCGCGTTTTTGTTTCGTCGAAACGCTCGCAATAAGAAATAAGCTTGTTTTTTAAACTTTCGGGCGCTAAATCGCAAGAATAATCGTAAAAAGAGGGGAGTTTCGGCTTGGATATTCCGAGGTGTTTTTCGGCGCAAATCGTAAGTTTTTTATAAAAACAATCGCACATGCCGCCGCTTTGCTTATACCCCGTATCGGAGCAGATTTTGCAATTGTAATCGGGCTTGAGGTCGTCCTCCCTTAGCCCTAAAGAAGATAAAATTTCGTTGCGTTTTTTTAAAAGCAAGGCGCGTTTTTGCTTTAAATCGGCAATTATTTTTGTGTCGTCCGAATCGAATTCGGCGCGTTCTATTTGCAAATTCAGCCCCTTAATTTCGTAATAAACGTCTGAAAAATCATTGCTCGAAAAAGCTTTTTGTCTGTTTTTATAAGCTAAATCGTTTGCTTTTTGCCTGTCGCTTTCGTAAAGAGCCAAGGCGCTTTTTAAAATTTCGTCGCTGGTAATCATTTTAAATTAAAAATCGATGTCGTCCGCGTCGGTTATAAGCGAATCGAGTTCCTCCTTGGTATAATTATGCGTGAGCGAAAAGAAGGACGACTTGTTTTTTTGCAAGGCGCCGTTTTCGCCTTTTTGTTGCGGGGCGGCGGGAATGCTTTCGGGCGAAAAAACGTTTTTGGATTTCCAGTCGGATAAAATGGCGTTAACGTAAACCATAGGTCTGCTTTTGCCCGCCGCGCGAGAGGCGGCTTCTTTTATCATTTCGTCCGAAAATCCCCAATTTTGCCAAACGGCAAGGGTTTGCCTGTCCCATTCGGCGGGGCGGCGTTCGGTTCCGCAAAGCGCTAAAAGTTCGCGTATGAATTCGTCGGTTTTTGCGGCGTTTTTAACGTAGTCGGCTATAGAGGAAAGGGTTATCAGCCCGCGGTCGTAAAGCCGAGAAATCTGGTCGTCTAAATCGGAAAGCGAGCGGCGATTTTTCTTAAAACAGTAATTGGCTAAAAATTCGAGGGTATCGCCGTCGTAGCCTTTCGCGAGCCAGGGCGAAACGTATTCCGTAACCACGGGATCGATAACTTGCACGTAAACGGAGAGGTTTTTGCAAATTCTCCGCGCGAGGTCTGCGTATTCGCTTTTTTGCTTAAGATAATCTTCGATTTCTTTTTCGTTAAAAAGTTTGTTGCCGTAAAGCTCGCTTACAAATTCGTCTAAGGAGTCTAAGCTTTTTTTCTTGCATTTTTTGGCGATAAACGCCAACGTTTTTTGCTCGTAGCCGAGTTCCGCTTTCCATTTGTTTATAAGTTTTAAATCTTCCACTTCGGGTTTGCGTTTTATGCCGCAAGCTTCGAGTATCGCGGAAATTTCCCCGCTACGCGAAAAATAATCCGAAAGTTCGCGCTCTATAAGCTCCGGCGTAATTATTCCGCGATACGCAAAATCGCGCGCGACGGTCGTAACGTAGCGGTAGCCTATGTTTTCGCCTTTTAAGTCTATGCAATATTTACATATCATAAGCATTGCTTCGGGCTTGATTTTAAAGCTTTCCATCACGTCGAAGTAGGCGGTAAATTCTGCGGTCGAAATCATGCGCTTAGGGAAAAACGCTTGAAGCGCGTTTGAAAATTCGGTGTATTTTTCCGCTTTGAATTTGCGCGGACGGCTTTTCCCCGAAAGAGGCAGATACCTTACCGAAAAAGGCTCGTCGCATAAAACGGCAACGAGGTCGTATTCTTCCCAAAACTTAAAGCAGTCTTTAACTTCGTCATCGCTCATCGAAAGCGTTTTTGCAAAATCGGAAAGGGAAATTTCTTTTTCGGCGCGGCAAACGAAAAGCCCGTAGATGTAAACGCGCACGCTGTCGCCCGAAGCATCGGGCAGATATTCGGTTATAAAGGGCGTTTCAACGGTAACCACTCCGGTTTTATCGTAATCGCCCGAGAATGAACAAAATGACATTTTTATTTCTTTTTTGCGTTTTTTTAGGCGGCGGAAAAATTAACCGCGCCCATACGCTTGATTTATTTCTTTAAATATAATAAAATATATTAGGTTAAAAAGCAAGCAAAAAACAACCTTTGGCAACCAAAAATCGGGGTAATTTTAATGAAAATACTTCACACGTCCGATTGGCATATCGGAAAAAAACTGAACGGCAGGGCAAGGCTTTCGGAACAATCCGCTATTTTAAGCGAAATTTGCGATATTGCCGAACGCGAAAAAATCGACTTGGTTCTTTTGGCGGGGGACGTGTTCGATACTTCCGTTCCCGGCTCCGAGGCGGAAGAGTTGTTTTTTAAAACGGCGTTTCGCTTGGCGAACGAAAATCGCGCGCTCATAATAATAAGCGGCAATCACGACGACGCACGTCGTCTTTGCGCCTCGCGCGAGTTTGCCGCGCTTTCTAACGTTTACGTTTTCGGCGGAACCGAAGCTCCGCCCGTCGGCAACGACAAAAACTCGGTTTTCGCCGAACAAACGGGTAAAAATCATTGCGTTATAAACGCCGAAAAGTCGGGTGGCGGAAAGTTATACGTCGGGCTTTTGCCTTATCCTACGGAGCAAAACGAAATTTCAGACGAAGCACAAACGTTCGAGCAAAAAACAAGCGCGCGAATAAACGCATGCTTTAAAGAAAATACGCAAGATTTGCCACAGGTTTTTGTTGCGCACGTATTTATGCTCGGCGGTGCCGCCGGCGAAAGCGAAAGGGATATAGAACTCGGCGGAACGCGCCTCGTCGATAAAAAACTCATTCCCGAAAAATGCCTTTACACGGCGCTCGGGCATCTTCATAAAAGGCAGATAATTTCACGCGAGAGAAATATTTTATATAGCGGCGCGATAGCCTCTTACGCTTTCGACGAAGTAGGAACGGAAAAGTCGGTCACCGTGTTCGAAATAAACGGCAACTCGGTGCAAAATTTGCAAGTTTTGCCCATAACAAGCGGAAAAAAATTAGTTAGTTTGACGGCTGTCGATTTACCCGCCGCAAAAAAACTTCTCGCAGATTATTCGGATTGTTTGGTAAAACTTACGTTAAAACTTAGCCATCCGCTTTCCGAAAAAGAAAGCAAAGAACTCGTAGGGGATTACCCCTCGCTTATAGAGCTTGTTTTGCAAATAGCCGGCAGAGAACGCGAAGAGGTCGGCGATCGGCGCGCTCTTTCCGAAAAAGAGGCGTTCGAAAAATACTACGAAAGCCGTTACGGAGAAGCACCGCCGAGCGAGCTTTTGCAATTGTATTTAGAACTTATGGAGGACGAAGATGAAACCGCTAAAGCTTAGCGTAGAGGGATTAAAAAGTATATCCGAAAAACAATCGGTCGATTTCGAAGCCCTCTCGAAAAACGGAATTTTCGGAATTTTCGGCAAAACTGGCAGCGGCAAAAGCACTATTTTAGACGCAATCGTGCTCGCCGTTTACGGCGAGGTTACCGAGGGGTTAAAAAGTTCCGATTTTATAAACGTAGGGCGCGATTTTGCGCACGTTCAATTAACTTTTTCGGTAAAACGCGGCGGTAAAGAGGAGTTTTACGAAGTTGAAAGAAAGTTTAAATTCAACAAAGCGCGAACCGCGGTAACTCAAAACGCGTCGCTTAAAAAAATACAATCGGGCGGCGAAAAAATCTGCCTTGCGGAAAACCCGCTCAACGTTACCGCGCTTTTAAAAAACGAAATAATCGGGCTTGAAAAGGGCGATTTTTTAAAATGTATAGCTCTGCCTCAGGGCGAATTCGCCGCTTTCGTAAAAATGACGAGGGGTGAAAGACTGTCCGTCATAGGCAAATTGTTCGATTTGACCAAATACGGCGAAGAGCTTGCTTTTAAGGTTAAACGCAGGCTCGACGATTTAAAACTCGAGGGTGAACGACTTGCGGGAAAATTGGAAGCACTCGAATGTCCTAGCGAGCAAGAGGTCGAAGCCGACGATTTGAAACTTAAAAAATTCGCCGAAAAAGAGAGCGAGTTAAAAGCCGCGTTAGACGAAAACGAACGCGAATTGGAAAAGGCAAAAGTATTAAAACAGACGACGGTCGAGATACAAAAAAAGACGAACGAATTAAACGAAAAGTCGGGCTATAGGTCGATTATCGAGCAAAAACGCCAAAAATTGGGCGAGTATTCCAAGGCGAAAACGGTCAAAGGCTCGTTAGACGTTTATAACGCGCGCTTGCGCGAAAAAGAAGAGGCTGCCGTTTCGCTTGCTAAACTCGAAGAACTTTTAAAACAAACCGAGGCGCGCTTCGATTTGGCAAAGATAAAAAAGCAAGAAAGCGACGTTCTTTCCGAACAAGCCGTAGAGTTAAAGGTAAAAATCAAAGGACTGGACGAATTAAAAAACAAAAATCAAGAGTTATTAAACAAAAAGGCGCAAAGAAATAAACTTTTAGAAGAATTTTCCGCATTGTTTTCAAGCGCGCAAGCGCAAAAAGACCGCGCCGAGTCGCTTAAAAAGCGCGCCGAACTATTAAAAATCGAGCTGAAAAAAATCGATACGGACGGCGTGCTTTCCGAGTTGAAAAAAGACGTGGCTTCGGGTTCGGTCAGTAAGCTTGCCGCGGAAGAAATCGAGTTTTTAAAGGAACTCGGCGAGCTCGTTTCGGCTAGCGAAGTCGCAACTTTAAAAAAGGGCGAAAGTGCCGTTAACGGGCTTATAGCCGCACATATCGAGCAGTTATCCTTAAAAATTTCCGCAGAGAAATTCGACGCGGACGAGCTTATTATCAAAGCCGCGGCGGTTATAAAAAAGAGTGCGGAAATATCCGGCGAACTTCAAAAACGCAATGCCGAAGTTTTAGCCGCCGAATCGCTTTTTGCCGATTATTCCGCCCGCGCCGAGCTTATTAAGCAAGAGGGCGTTAAAGTGCGCGCCGAGTGCGACGGCATAGGCGAAGAAATCAAAAACGCCTTAGGCGGGCTAAGCTACGAGGCTGCCGCCGCAAAATTTGCCGAAGAGCTTGAAAAAATACAAAAAACAATCGAACGAAACGTTAAAAATTACGAACTTGCGTATGCCGAAAAAAGCAAGTCGGAGGGCGAATATTCCGCGGCGAAAAATCGGCTTTCGCTCGGCGAAAAATTGTTTGCGGAAAGTTCGGAAAATTTAAACGCAGAGCTTTCGAGCAAGGGGCTGACTCTCGAGCAAGCGACGCTCGCGCTTGACTATCCCGATGCCGAAAAGGACGAAGAATTGGTTAAATGCTTCGACACGGACGTAAAAGTTTTGGAAATTTCGCTCGGCGAGCTAAACAAAAAAGCCGCCGCGTTCGACGAAAAATACCGAAATTACGATGAAATATTTCTTTTAAGCGAAAATATTCGCGAAAAATTAAACGAATTGAATAAAAAACACGGCGAATTATCGGTTAAGCATAAAAACGATTTGAAAAATTTACGCGAAAGGTGTATAATAGTTGAGAAAACTCAAACGGTTTCGGGCAAGCTCGATTTGCTCGGTCGGCTTTTAGAGACGGTGAAAGCGGGTAGATTTATGGAATTTATCGCCGACGAGTATTTGCAAGAAATCGCGAGCGATGCCGAAATTCGCGTTTTAGAACTGACCGGCGGCAGATACGGTTTGATTTACGACGGAAACTTTTTCGTTACGGATAACTTTTCGGGCGGCGTGAAGCGTCCCGTCGCGGGGCTCTCCGGCGGCGAAACTTTTATCGTTTCGCTAAGCTTAGCCCTCGCTTTATCCAAGCAAATCAGCGCAAAAGCTCTGCGCCCGATCGACTTTTTCTTTTTGGACGAAGGATTCGGCACGTTAGACGAAGATTTGATAGACGCCGTTAATACCAGTCTCGAAAAGCTAAGGTCGTCAAACTTCACTGTGGGGCTTATAACTCACGTTGCCGAGCTTAAAAACCGCATAGCGTCTAAACTTTACGTTCAAGGCGCGACGCCCGCGCACGGAACGCTTTTCGGGCTTTCGCCGCGCGATTAGGAGATATAATGGAAGAAGTAGCTAGCAAAATTTTAACGCCTTCTGCCGTATGGAAGGACTTTAGGGGCGACTTGCCGCTTAAAGAAAGCAAAATTAACGAAATGACCTACGACGGAATTTCTTATACCGAGGTTTATTTTTCGGGAAGAGAAACCGAGTCGGGCAGAGTCCGCGTGTACGGGCTTTACGCTCGCCCGGTCGTTTTGCCTAAAAATCGCAAGCCGGGCGGAGTGCTTATTTTGCCCGATTTTTGCGAAACCGTCAATTTGGAAACGGTAAATCACTTTGCAAAACAAGGTTATTGCGTGCTTATGGTCGATTATCGCGGCGATTACGAGGGTGTTCAAAATCATACCAATTATCCCACCGAAATCGACTATGCAAACTACGTAAAAACGGGTGAAAACTTGTTTAAAGCGCAAGAAAGCGCGCAAAAAACCTGCTGGTACGAATGGGTTGCCGTGGCTAAATACGCGCTCGCGTATTTAAAAAGCAAGCCCGAAATCGGAAAAATCGGCGTGGTCGGAATAAAACAAGGCGGCAACGTCGGTTGGCAACTTTGCGCCAACGAGCCGCGCGTGGATTGCTTTTGTCCGATTTTCGGAATGGGCTGGCAAGCTTATAATAAAATATTCAAATACGGCGGAGAGGATACGGAGCTCGTTATGGACGACGAGCGCTATCGCTATTTAGGCGGCGTAGACGCGCACGCTTACGCTCCTCACGTCGATTGCCCGGTGTTTTACGTCGCGGGAACCAACAGTTCCGATTTCGATTGCGACAGAGCGATGGATACTATAGCTCGCGTTAAAAAAGACGTGCCTTGCGCGTTCAATTTCGCGCCGAGGCTTAAAAACGCCGTCGATAAACGGTGCGACGATTCGATAGCCGTATTTTTAAAGAAATATCTCGCGCCCGAAGGGGCAAACGTAGATCGTTTTTACATTCCCGCGGCACCTCAAATAAGCGTTGCCGTCGGCGAGGATAATACTCGCGAGGTGTTCGTTAAAGTAGAGCCCGATTGCTTCGAAAAAATAGTTTCGGTAAGCGCATACATGTGCGAGGGGATTGCCGATCCTTCTAAGCGCAATTGGATTACGATGACTTCCGTAAATAAGCGCGAGGCAGGTAAAAAATATTTTAAAACGAGCCTTGGCGGAAGCGGCGATTTCGTCGTCGTTTTTGCCGTCGTCGAATATAAAAACGGCGTTTCGATAAGCTCGCGCATGCTTTGCAAAAAAATTCGAAAGGAACAGCCCGTTCTGACTCAGATGCTTTATAACTCCAAGTTCGGAACGGACAGTTTTACCATATTGGACGAAGAAAAACATTCGCTCGGCGGCACTTTCTTTTTAGAGCAACGCGGAGTCGAACTCGTAGAATGTTCCAGCGGAATAGCGGGAGTGCTTTCGCCTTTCGGGCTTATAACTTACAAGATAGGTGAAAAAAGATTTTCTTTCGACGAGCGCTCCATTTTAAAGCTCGACGTTTATTGCGAAGAATTTACTTCGCTTAAAATCTCGCTCGTTTCGGACGACCGCGACGGGCTTACCGATTATTCGGTGACCGTAAATTTAAAGGGCAGCAAAGTGTGGCAAAACGTTCAAGTTACTTTTAGCGAATTAAAAAGCGAAAAACGCTTCGGCATAAAAGATTTTTCTTCCGTCGTCGCTTTAAAACTGAGGGCGGAAAGCCGTTTTGCCGTAAACAACGTGCTGCTTATCTGATAAAAAATGATTAACGTACGCAAAAATCTTTTACAAAAGCTAAAAGACGGCGAAAAATCCGAGCGTCGCGACCTGGCGGTTTTGATAATCGTTCTGGCAATCTGCTTTTTCGTTATCTGGACGCGCTACTATTGGCTCGTTTGCATGGAAGTCAGCGGCGGCTCTATGAACGAAACGCTGACCGACGGCGATTACGTTTTGGTAAACAGACTTTGCTCGTGCTCGCGCGGCGACGTTATAGTTTTTACCACCGGCGAGCTCGAAAAGCTCGAAAACGGTAAAACGAAATCGTATATTAAACGAGTCATAGCCGTCGAGGGCGATGAAATTAAGTTCGCGGACGGCAGGGTTTGGCTCAAAAAATCGGGAGAAAGCGGCTTTTCGCTTTTAAACGAACCATACGTTTTAGGGCAGCTCACTTTTTGCTCGGGCGCGGAAAACGAAGTCATAAAAGTTTCGAAAGACTGCGTGTTCGTGATGGGCGACAACCGCTTGAACAGTAAAGACAGCCGAAGCTTCGGCGAGGTAAAACTCGAATGGGTGGACGGCGTTGTTAGCCAATTCGTGATCGATAATAAAGACGGATTTTTAGGCAAGCTTTACAGATATTTTTAAGGAAAATATTTTAAAGTTTTCTAAAGTCTTTTATCGCGAATACAAAATAACGAATATAAGAGAGGTTTTTAATATGAAAAAATGTTTAATAACAGCCGAAACGACTTGCGATTTAAGCGAAGAAATAATAAACGCACGCGGCTTTAAGCTTATTCCCATAACCGTAATTTTAGACGATAAAGAATATCGCGACGGCAAAGATTTAAGCGCGGATCAGCTATTCGATTACATCAATCAGACGGGCAAGCTCCCCAAAACGGCTGCGCTTACCGAATTCGAATACGAAGAATTTTTTAACGAGTGCAAAAAAGAAAGCGAAAAAGTCATTCATTTTTGCATATCCTCGAAAGCTTCGAGCACTTATTTCAACGCGGTAAAGGCGGCTAAAAAAGTCGGCGACGTGTTCGTTGTGGATACAAAAGCGCTTTCGACGGGCGAAGCTCTTTTAATGCTTAAGGCTTCCGACTTGTTAGACGCGGGCGAAAGTCCCGAAGCGGTTTATAAAAAATGCGTTGATTTAGCGGATAAAGTTCAAACCTCTTTCGTGCTCGATACGCTCGATTATATGCACAAGGGCGGAAGATGTTCATCTGTTGCGCTTATCGGCGCTAAAATATTAAAAATTCATCCCTACATTTACGAAAAAGATGGCGACCTCGTGGTGAAAAAGAAGTATATGGGCACACTTTCTCGCTCGCTCAATCAATATATTTCGGATATTGCGACCGATTATCCTACTTACGATAAAACGCGCGCGTTCGTAACGCACAGTCCTTGCGACGGTCGCGAACAAATCGAGGCGGTTATCGCTCAAACCAAAGAGCTTTTTGACTTCGACGAAATTATCGAAACCGAGGCGGGCGCAACCGTTTCTACTCACTGCGGCAAAAACACCATCGGCTTGCTTTTTATAACCGAATAAGTAATTCAATTCGCGGCTTTTATTTCGCATATATATGATAAAATGGTATACGTTTATAACGAAAAAGATTATATAACAACTCAAAAACAGAAAAAATCGTTTATTTTAACGTTTTTAATAACGCTCGGCGTGCTTTTGATCGTAAACGTAGGGGTGTTCGTGTTTTATACGATGCAAGAATATAGAACTCCGCTGAAAACCCCGCTTATTTTGTTCAATTCCGTAAGCTGTTGTATTTACGCCGCCGTTTATTACGTTTTATTTGAGATTAAATATAAACGCGTGAGCAGTTACGCGCGCATGCTGGACGATTTTCAAAGAGGAATTATCGAAGAGGGCAGACACGCCTTCGTTCGTACCGAGGCTTCCGTGACCGAAAAGGACGGCGTGAGGTTTATTCCCCTTGTCTTTTTGGAATGGTCGGATAAATCGCAAGATTATTTCGAAAGGCGGATTTTGTTCGACGTTGAAAAACCCGTTCCCGATTTTAAAAAGGGCGAGATGGTTATTCATAAAACGCAAGGCAACGTGCTTGTCGCTTACGAACTTTTCGACGACGGCATTTTCGAGTAATTTTTTCGAGTAAATTTTTAAAAAAATAATAATCCTTAAAAAATACAAAAATATCAAATCAGGAGAAAAATAAAATGGCAGAAAGAAAGGATGTTCAGTCTAATTTGAAATGGAAAACCGAGCACATGTTTGTCGATCAAGCCGCGTGGGACGCGCTTTACGCTAAGGTCGAAAAAACTATCGACTTTAAAAAATACGAGGGCAAGCTAGGCGAAAAAGCCGCCTTTAAAAAATGCTACGACGAGCTTTACGAGGTCGTAGGCGATCTCGAGCTTTTGGCGGTTTACGCTTCGATGCGTCACGACGAGGACGCGCGCGTTCCCGAATTTAACGCGCTTTTATCTAAAGTAGAAATGCTCGAGGTTAAATTTTCTTCGGAAATATCCTTTATCACCCCCGAACTCACCGCTTTAGACGATAAAGTTTTGCAAAGTTATATCGACGATCCCGAACTTAAAGACTACGATTACGAACTTAAAGACGTAATGAAATCCAAAAAACACGTTTTAGGCAAAGAAGCCGAAGGCGTTTTGGCTATGGGCGGGCAAGTTTTCGGCGCTTTTTCGAATATTTTCGGAATGATTAACAACGTCGATCTTCCGTTCCCCGAAATAATCGTGGACGGCAAAAAAGTTAAAGTTACGCATGGCATGTACAGCGTATTGCTTCAAAGCAAAAACCGCGAAGTTCGCGAAAAGGCGTTCAAAGCGTTCTATAAAGCTTTTCACGGATTGCTCAACACCATCGCAGCAAACTATATTGCCAACGTAAACAAGGATATATATTTTGCTAGAGTAAGAAAATACGAAAGTTGCCTCGAAAAAGCTCTCGACGGCGAGGACGTAAGCCCCAAAGTTTATGAAAATTTAATAGAAAGCGTTAACGGCGGCGTTGAAATCTTGCATAAGTACGTAGCTACTCGCAAAAAAATTCTCGGCGTCGACGAAATGCACATGTACGATATTTATACTCCGCTCGTAGAGGACGCAGAGCTTAAACTCGATTACGAAGACGCGTTTTTAAAGGTCAAAGAAGGGCTTAAGCCGTTAGGCGAAGATTACGGCAAGCTTTTGCAACGCGCTCACGACGAAGGCTGGATCGACGTTTGCGAAACGGACGGCAAGCGTAGCGGTGCTTACTCGATAAGCGTTTATAAATGCCCACATCCTTACGTTCTTTTGAACTATCAACCCACTACTAACGATATATTCACCATCGCGCACGAATTAGGTCACGCGATGCACTCGTATTTTTCTACTAAAAATCAGCCGCAAGCAAAGTCGAGCTATCGCATTTTCGTAGCCGAAGTGGCGAGCACCGTCAACGAAGTGTTACTGCTTAAATACATGCTCAAAACCACTACGGATAAAAAGCTTAAAAAGTATTTGCTCAACTATTATATGGATATGATAAAGGGCACGCTTTTCCGTCAGACTCAGTTTGCGGAATTCGAATCCGTCGCGCACGCCGCAGCCGAAAAAGGAATTCCGCTTACCAAAGAGTTCTTGAGCGAAGAATACTTAAAGCTCAATAAAAAATATTACGGCGAAAGCGTCGTTTCCGACGAGGAAATTTCTTACGAATGGGCGCGTATTCCGCATTTTTATCGTTCGTTCTACGTTTATAAATACGCGACCGGCATAACCAGCGCGATTTCCATCGCCGAACGCATCTATAAGGAAGGTCAGCCCGCAGTCGAAGATTACTTTAAGTTCTTATCTTCGGGCGGAAGCGACAGCCCCGTCGAGCTTTTAAAACTCGCGGGCGTGGATTTAACCAAAAAAGACGCGTTTAACGCCGCTATGAACTCATTTGAAAACGCGCTTAACGAATTTATCGCTTTAGGCGAATAATTTGAAATTTTTAAGCCTCGAGCGGACTGCCTTAATTTTGTAAAAAAAACAAAAATTATTGCTATAATGCATGATTTTTAAGTCCGCTCGGCGCGATTAAAGTAAACTTACAAACTCAAATTTTAAGGAGCGCCATGCCCGATAAAATATCAGTGCTTCCGTTTAATCAGGAAGCGGAGCAATCGCTTTTAGGCTGTTTGCTCGTAGATCAAGAAATACAGCTGGAAATTCTCGCGAGATTAAAGGAAGAGGATTTTTATATCGAAGCGCATAAGCTTATTTACGACGCAATGAAAAACGTCGCGCATCAAAACAAGCCTATCGACGTCGTTACCCTTGCGGATATGATGGAAAAGCGCGCCACGCTCGAAAAAGCGGGGGGCATGAGCTATATTATGTCGGTTGCGGGGGCCATGCCTTCGAGCGCGAACTATCGCTATTATTTCGATATCGTAAAGCGCGACGGAATGCTTCGCAGAATAATCCGCAGCGGCGAAGATATCGCTAAAGAGGCTCGAGGAAGCGCCGATAGCGAAAAGTCGCTTCAGTACGCCGAAAATAAGATTTTTAAAATCTCCGAAGAAAACGAAACGTCTTCGCTTTTGTCGCTCGCCGATACCTACGACGATTTGCTCGGCGATTTAGAGAGATTAGAGCGTGATAAAAACTTTAAACAAGGCATAAAATGCGGCTTTACTCGTATAGATTATTTAACCAACGGCTTTAAACCGGGCAATCTTATAGTGCTTGCCGCACGTCCGTCGGACGGTAAAAC
>CAYVKZ010000038.1:0-15299 GCA_964452295.1 uncultured Acidiphilium sp. | reverse complement strand
AGGATTTTTCGATAAATCTTCCTTTGGTAGACGGGCACGGCAACTTCGGTTCCGTCGACGGCGATCCGCCCGCGGCTTATCGTTACACCGAAGCGCGCATGAGTAAGCTCGCCTTAGAGATGCTTCGCGATATCGATAAAGAAACGGTCGATTTTTATCCCAACTTCGACGATACGCGCATGCAACCCACCGTGCTGCCCGCGAAATATCCCAACCTTTTGGTTAACGGATCGGACGGCATAGCGGTAGGTATGGCTACGAACATTCCGCCGCATAACTTAAACGAAGTTATCGACGCGACCGTCGCGTTAATCGAAAATCCCGAAATTACGATAGACGAGCTTATGACTTACGTTCCCGCACCGGATTATCCCACGGGCGCGTTGCTTATGGGTAGATCGGGCGTTAAAAACGCTTACAGAACGGGTAGGGGCAACGTGGTTTTACGCAGTCGTTGCGAGATAGAAGAATTCGCCAACGGAACCAGAAATCGCATAGTAGTAACCGAGCTTCCTTATCAAGTAAACAAGCAAAAACTCATCGAATATATAGTAGAACTCGTAAAGCAAAAACGTTTGGAAGGCATCGCGGATATCAACGACGAATCCGACCGCCACGGCATGCGCATAGTTATCGACGTCAAAAAGGACGCTAACCCGCAAGTTGTTTTAAACACGCTTTACAAGCATACCGATCTTCAGGTCTCTAACGGTATAATACTTTTGGCGCTTTTAGACGGCGAACCCAAAGTTTTAAACCTCAAGCAGATTTTAGAAGCTTACTTAAAGCATCAAATCGAGGTCGTTACCAGAAAAACTCGTTACGACCTTGCAAAAACCGAAGAGCGCGAACATCTCGTTAAAGGATTGGTTATAGCGCTCGCTTCGATAGACGAAGTTATAGCGTTAATCAAACGCTCGCGCGATAGGCAGGAAGCTCAGGCAAACCTTATTTCGGCATTCGAACTGGACGAAAAGCAAGCCAACGCTATTTTGGATATGCGTTTGCAGCGCTTAACTTCGCTCGAGGTCGAAAAACTCAAAGAAGAGCTAGCCGAGCTCGACGCTATTATGGCAGATTTACGCGATATTTTAGCTAAGCCCGAAAGGATTTTGGCTATCGTTAAAAACGATTTGCTCGACGTTAAAGAGCGTTATCCTTCGCCCAGAAAAACCGAGCTTTCTTACGACGAAAGCGATATCGATATCGCCGACCTCGTTAAAGAAGAAGACGTCGTTATCAGTATGACGCATTTCGGTTATATCAAGCGTATTTCGCTCGAAGAATATAAATCGCAGCGCCGCGGAGGCAGAGGCGTTACCGCGCATAAGCCTAAAGAAGAAGACTTTGTCGAGAATATGTTCGTCGCTTCCACTCACGCGCGCTTGTTGTTCTTTACCAATTTCGGCAAGGTTTATCGACTTATGGGCTACGAAATACCCGAAGCGCAAAAATCCGCGCGCGGCAGAGCGGTCGTCAATCTGCTTCAGCTCGGCGACGGCGAGCGCGTTTCGGCGGTTATTCCGCTTAACGAAAGCGCAAACGCCAAACGCCCGAATAATTTAGCCGACGACGAACAGGCGGAAAACGCAGAGGTTGCGGAAGTTGCAGAAATTGCTCAAAACGGCGCAGACGAAGCGCAGGGCGAACTTTCCGTCGACGCAGAGATAAACGGTGGAAAATTCGTTGTTTTAGCCACTAAGCGCGGGCTTATCAAAAAGACTTACGCTTCCGAATTCGACAATATACGCAAAAACGGCAAAATCGCAATCGGACTGGTCGACGGCGACGAACTTATTTCCGCGCAAGTAACTAGCGGAAACGACGAGATAATGGCGGCTTCGCACGCCGGCAAGTGCATAAGATTTTCCGAAGCGGACGTTCGTCCCACGGGCAGAGGCACTCAAGGCGTTAAATGCATGGATATCGACGACGACGATCGCCTGGTCGATATGATTGCCGTTAAAGAAGGTTACGACTTGTTGACCATAACCGAGCGCGGCTTCGGTAAGCGCAGCGATTTAGCGGATTATCGTATACAATCGCGCGGCGGCAAGGGCGTTAAAGCCGGAGTGTTTAACGAAAAAACGGGTGCTTTGGTGTGCATGAAACTCGTTAAAGAGGGCGAGGACGTTATGATTATCGCCGATAACGGCATCATAATTCGCACTCGCGCCAACGGAATTTCTCACATCGGCAGAAACACCAAGGGCGTTACCGTAATGCGCATAGAAAACGGCGTGGTCGTTACGGTGGCGGTCGTCCCGCACGATGAAGAAGAGCCCGAGGTCGAAGAATCGGCGGGCGGAGAACAAAACGTTGCGGCAGACGGCACAGGAGCCGAAGCGGGAAATGCAGAAAACGTTCAAACTGAAAATCCCGATCAAAACGCATAAAACGGCTAAACAAGCTAATTAAAAATAAAAAAGTCGATAAACGCGGAAGTGTTCGTGCTAGTTATCGGCTTTTTTGCTTTTTAAAAATTTATGGAATAAGATTTAAATCGTTTTATGTATTGCGGATAAAGTTAAATTGCAAAAAAATAAAAAAATGTTTATTACTGCGGAACATTTCAGCAAAACGAAAAAATAAATCACAAAAAATAAAAAATATGTTTGTTATGTATTGACTTTTGGCGTTTTTTATGATATACTTTGCACAAACAACGGAAAGAGGTTTGTTATGCTTAAATTTATTTATGAACGGATAAACGATTATGATGCCAATAATTTTATTAATAATTTAGTAGCTGCGGCAAAAAATCTCGGTATTCTTGAAGAAAAAATTAATTCTTATCAATTTAATGAAATTTTAATTCCTATGCTTCATAAAAAGGAGGCACGTTCTTCTATGTATATCGAAGGAACGCAAACAACTATGAGTGATATTTTTGAAGATGAGATATCTTCACGTAACACAAACGACAAAATAATGCAAGAAGTTCGAAATCATGTGGCTGCTTTGGATTATGGTGCCGAGGTTTTACGTTCGGAAACATTTTCTCATTCTTTTATAAAAAAAATCCATTCCATAATGTTGGATGGTCTTGTCGTTGAAGAAAAGAAAAATACACTCGGGGAATATAAAATGATTGACAATAGAATAGTTAACAGTATGGGGAAAGTTGTTTTTTTGCCTCCTTCATACAAAGAAACGAAAAAATATATGGATGAGTTGATATCGTTCATGAATGATTTTAACGATGGAATAAATCCTCTAATTAAAGCAGCTTTAATACATTCTCAATTTGAATCTATTCATCCGTTTACCGATGGGAACGGACGTATAGGCAGATTACTAATCAGCTTATATTTGTATAAAGCGAGAGTGATTAATTTCCCTTTCTTCTATATTAGCGAAGCTATCAGTATGGATAAAATGGTTTATTACAATATGCTAACCGATTCTAGGAATAGCAGTTATGATAATTGGATTAAATACTTTTTGCAAAAGATACTTATTCAGACAGCTAAGCATATTGACTATATAGAGTCGTTAAATAATCTTTATTTAACAACAAAAAAAAGAATACGAAGTGAGATTAATTCTTCTAATTCAGATGCAATAATAGAGTGTTTGTTTACTCGTCCTATAATAACAGCTGATTATTTGACCGAAAAGCTGGTCGTTTCGCGCGCCCAAGTATTAAGATATCTCAAGGTTTTAGTTGATTTAAATATTTTATATGGCGACGATAGAAAACGCGATAGAAAATATTATTTTGCGCAGCTGATTGATTTAGCAGGATAATCAATGTAATATTAATAATTCTATTAATTCTTACTAAAGATTAAATACTTTTATAGGGGGATGATGTGATTTGAAATAAAATTAAATATAAAAATCCCCACATTAATAACTGAATTAATGTGAGGACTTTTCTCCGAATTACAGTATAATTCGAAACTGCAATCAAAATTATATTATATCTCGGAGAAAATGTCAACTACTTTTTACAAAAAAGTCCGTTGTTCTTTTTTAACAGCGGAAAACCCTCAGGACAAAAAAACATATTGTCTTGTTGTAAGAGTAAAAAATGTTATTGTATTTTTTTGAGGTATATTATGAAAAAAAGAAAAACTATTTTCGATGACGGTTTTCAAGCGTATTTAACGGAGGGTGCAACTTTTGTCGGTAGTTGCGGAATTCCAATGTTGATGAAAATTGATAATGTTGACATTCCTAAGGATATGTTGCCGTTTAGTAAAATAAATGTTTGTAAAAACAAGCGGCAATTTGTCCATTTTTATCAACACGACAAGGATTTTTCAAGAGTCTTAACGGCAACAAAAAAATATTTGGATTCATTGAAATTATATGATGGGGTTATAACTCCCGACTGCACGATGGCTATAGGTCAATCCGCTTGTTTACAACAAGCAAATACATATATGAATAGAGCAGTTGGTTTTTATTTACAAAAACAAGGTGTCTCTGTTATACCTAATATACGCTGGAGTGATGAAAGTAGCTTTGAATACTGCTTTCTCGGTGTTCCTAAATCGGTTATTGTGTCTGTTAGTACACATGGCTGTATTACTTCGGAAGAGGAACGTAAAATGTTTAATAGAGGCATGAACGCTATGTTGGAAGCTCTGGACCCGACGGTCGTTTTGGTTCATGGTTTTATGCCTGATGATATTTTTGGCGAATTAAAAGGGCAAGTTGAGTTGCGTAGATATGCAAGCGAATTTGAGCGTACTCACAAAAAGAGGTGTGCTTAAATGGGAACTTGCTATAAAGGTTATTCAAAAAACTACAGATCTATCGGTCAAAATGTGTTGATTACTTCATCGTCTTATGTGTATAAAAACGGATATTTTGGTGAAAAAAGCCCAAGTACCGGTAACAGGACACGGAATATAGCATCACAAGATAATATTGCTGCCGCGCAAGATTTTTATGAAAAAATCACCTATGGCGGAATTGAAAGGTCTTATAAAAACGGTTCTATGAAAATTGCGAATATGGCGGATGGTTCCGTTGTCACGTGGAGATTGTCCTCTTTTTCGGACGGGACACCTGTTGTAGAAATTAATATCTTATTAAGTACGGGTTCGGGTGGAATAAAACAGCAAAAAATACATTTTATAAAGGAGTGAAAAAGTGAAAACATCAATTAAAATATCCGAACAAGAAGTTAAAATGCTTCAATCAATGATAGGAAAAACATTTGAAAAATTCAAGTGCGACTCGTTTATTTATAGCCCGATGGTTTATGGAATAATTGGTTTTTATATTGACGGAAAAGTATATAAATTTAGTACTTTTCTTGATAGTGTTCAATATTTTTTCGAAAAGGACGACGTCGCAAGGATAAAAATCGATGAAAGCAAAGAGTGCGAGATAGTGAGCAAAAGCGATGATTTTCAATTTATAGAAACACCGATAAGCTCGAAAATTTCTACCATAACAATTGTTAATGATTTTCAAAAGGTAGTGCATGAAAAAGAGTCGCGTTGTTTTGAGCGTACTGTTGGTATAATTTTTCACTTCGAAGACTCCCTTGAACTTGCGTTTGAAGTGTCCTCATGGTTTTCCGAGTTAATAACTGTAAAGAAAGGTTACAATCTTTTAAAAACATTTGTATCAGAAAGCGAGTTTTTAGAGGAATGGAACGGATGCATGGGGTATAGCGCATCGGCTAAACGTGAAATAATTGTCATAGAAAAACAATAAAAAATGAAAAAGTCGATAAACGCGTAGGTGTTCGTGCTCGTTATCGGCTTTTTGCTTTTTTGCGATTTTTTGCGTGCGAAGCAAATTAAAAGTTGTTCTTAACACGGAGAGTAATCGATGATATAATCGTTTAGCGAACAGTCGAATATATTAAAGTTTAAACAAATTTCGATTTTTATAAGGAATCGCGGAGACAAGGGCGTTACCGTAATGCGCATAGAAAACGGCGTGGTCGTTACGGTGGCGGTCGTCCCGCACGACGAGGAAGAGCCCGAGGTCGAAGAATCGGCGGGCGGAGAGCAAAACGTTGAGGCAGACGGCACAGGAGCCGAAGCGGGAAATGCAGAAAATGCAGAAAACGTTCAAGCTGAAAATCCCGATCAAAACGCATAAAACGGCTAAACAAGCTAATTAAAAATTGAAATAATAAAAAACCGCGGAAGTTTATTTGCTCCCGCGGTTTTTTATAAGCTTTGTAAAATTCAACGATTATAGGCTTATTCAATCGAACCCTATAAAAAACTCAGCCGTGCCTAAAAAATTTGCAAAAAGCCGAATTTGCAAAAAATCGATGTAAAATTAGAGTTTTTTATGAAAAACCTCTTGTTTTTTTGTAAAAACGATATCCTAGAAGAGAAAAATGCCCCTAGGGGCAAAAATCTCTTCTAGAAGAGGCAATATAATAAGAAATATTATAAATAACTTCGAATAAAAATTTTCGATTCGGTATTGACAAGTCGTAAAGTTTATGCTACAATATAATTGACAATCGCGATAATTACTATTCGCGAATAATGTATGGAGGGGCGTTTTTTATGAAAAGTAAACGTATAAGCTCGATGATTATAAGTCTGCTTTTGGTGAGCGTTATGTTTGTTCAGACGGCGGGTTGCGCGTCTAGCGAGATTATGGCGATCAATTTAATGGCAGACGTTACGCCGCAAAGCGTACAAATCTCGGAATCTTCGGATACTCAAAACTCAGCCGTTATCGATTTTTCCGTTCGCTTGTTCAAGGCTAGCGAGCAAAGCGGTAAAAGCACGCTTATTTCGCCGCTTTCGGTGCTATACGCGCTGGCTATGGCGGCAAACGGCGCAAAAGAACAAACGCTTTCCGAAATGGAACAGCTTCTCGGAATGTCCGTAAGCGAGCTGAACTTATATCTTTTCGGCTACATGCAAAATTTACCGCAAGGCGAAAAATATAAGCTCGGCGTTGCAAATTCCGTTTGGTTTAAAGACGACAATAACTTTACGCCCAATCGCGATTTTTTACAGACTAACGCCGACTATTACGGCGCGGACGTTTATAAAGCTCCCTTCGATAATCAAACTTTAAGCGATATAAACGAATGGGTTAAACAAAAAACCGACGGCACTATTCCTAAGATTTTAGAAGAAATTCCGGAAGACGTCATTATGTATCTAATCAACGCGCTGGTTTTCGACGCGGAATGGGCGGATCCTTACGAAGACGGACAAGTCAGAAGCGGCACGTTCACTAAAGAGGACGGTACGAAACGCACCGTAGATTTTATGTACGATAGCGATTATTCTTATCTCGAAGACGAAAAAGCAATCGGCTTTAAAAAAGCGTACAGTGGCGATAAGTACGCTTTTGTCGCGATGCTGCCGAACGAGGGTGTAAGCGTATCCGAATACGTCGCGTCGCTTAGCGGCCAGTCGCTAGAAAAACTGCTTTCGAATAAAAAGAGCGGCGACGTTCGCACCGCTATTCCGAAGTTCGAAACGGAATATAGCGTAGAAATGTCCGATATTTTAAAGTCTATGGGGATGCGTTCGGCGTTTGATTATCGAACTGCGAATTTTGAAAATTTAGGCACGATGACTGACGAAAATATTTATATTTCGAGCGTGTTGCACAAAACCTTTATTTCGGTTGCCGAAAAAGGAACCAAAGCGGGTGCCGTAACGGCAATCGGAATGTCAGGTACCTCAGCGAGACCTTCAGAACCTAAATATATATATCTTAACAGACCGTTCGTGTATATGCTAATCGACTGCGAAAACAATATTCCTTTCTTTATCGGAACGCTTACGGACGTAAAATAGGAATATAAAGCGGGCAAAAAAGCCCGAAAGCAAACTTTAAAAAAAGCGTGCAAAAAGTATGAATAAAGCGTGAAAGTTTGCCGAAAAAATAAAATAATCGTTAAAAAAGGCGTTTTTCTCTTTGTTTATCGAGATGAAAAGCGTTTTTTTTCGTTAAAAGCGCCTTTATATCGTTTAAGCACGAGAAAACGCTTGAAAAAACTAAAGGAAAATGATATACTAGACGAAGATGGTTTATAAACAATCGGTTTTTGTAACCTAAAGGCGGAACGCTTGCGAAAAACGCGCCGTAGTCGTCCGCAAAAGGTAGTTTTGCAACCGAACGTAAACCGTCGGATTTAAAAAGTTTTAAGCAATGAAGATTATAGAATTAGAAAACGTCGATTTTTCATACGAAGGCAGCTCGCAAAAAGCCGCCGACTGTTTATCGTTTAGCGTCGATGAGGGCGAATTTATCGCCTTGGTCGGTGCGAACGGCAGCGGCAAAAGCACGGCATCTCGGCTCATAAACGGTTTACTGCTTCCCGAAAGCGGCTCGGTCACGGTGCTCGGAATGAAAACGAGCGACGAAAAAACTATTTTCAGCGTGCGTTCGAGCGTGGGAATGGTCTTTCAAAATCCGGATAACCAAACGGTTGCCACCATTGTCGAAGACGACGTAGCTTTCGGTCCCGAAAATTTGGGAGTAGAAAGTTCCGAAATAGAAAAGCGTATACAAAACGCGTTAACCGCCGTGGATATGCTCGCCTTTAAAAACAGCGAAGCCTCGGCGCTTTCGGGTGGGCAAAAACAGCGCGTTGCCATAGCCGGCGTGTTGGCTGTCCAGCCCAAAGTGCTTATACTCGACGAATCTACCTCGATGCTCGATCCTAAAGGGCGAGCCGAAATCATAGACATAGTAAAAAAGCTCAATCGCGAAGAGGGCGTTACCGTAATTTGCGTAACGCATTATATGGACGAAGCCGCTTTGGCGGACAGAGTCATAGTGCTAAAAAATGGTAAAATCGCATTTTCGGGCACTCCGCGCGAAGTTTTTTCGCGCGAAGAAGAGCTTTTAGGGTGTGGATTGTGCCTTCCGCGTGCCTCTTACATATTTAACAGATTGAAAGAAGAGGGCTATTTAAGCGGAAAAATTGCCTTAAACGGAGAAGAACTCCGAGAAAAATTATGCGAATTGTTTGCGAAAATTTAAGTTTTTCATACGACGACAAAAGGTCGAAAAATAAAAAATACGCGCTCTCGGGCGTTAATTTAAGCATAAACGAGGGCGAGTTTTTCGGAATAATCGGGCAAACGGGTAGCGGCAAAAGTACGCTTATAAGGCATTTTAACGGTTTAGAGCTACTTCAAGAAGGCTCGCTTAAAATAGGCGAGTTCGATTTGAATCCCAAGCAAAAAAATTACAAAAAAATTCTTAAGCCCTTGCGCGAAAAGGTCGGAATGGTCTTTCAATATCCCGAATATCAGCTTTTTGCAGACACCGTGTTTGCAGACGTTGCTTTCGCGCTTAAAAACTTCCGCCCCGAGCTTTCGGATAGCGAAGTTTGCGTTAGAGTGGCGGCGGCAATGGAGGCGGTAGGGCTTGGTTTTAACGAATATAAAGAAAAATCGCCCTTTGAGCTTTCGGGCGGGCAAAAGCGGCGCGTGGCGATAGCCGGGGTGCTTGTTGCCGAACCCGAAATTCTGGTTTTAGACGAACCCGTCGCGGGGCTCGACCCGTTAGGCAAAAAAGAGCTTATGGCGCTTTTACACAAGTTAAACGACGGCGGAAAAACGATAGTTATCGTTTCGCATGACATGGACGAAGTTGCCGAAAATTGCGACAGAGTGGCTCTGATGGAAAACGGCAGGGCGGTGGCTATAGGCAGTCCTAAGGAAATATTTTTAAGCAAAAACGGCGCGGGGGAGCGGATGATTTTGCCGCTTACGGCGCGCCTCGTTAAATATTTCGACGAAAAAGGAATCGTTTTAGATTGCGATTTAACTCCCGATTCGTTCGTCGAAGCGGTTAAAAACGCCGTGCAAAACGGCAAAAACAGTAATACATAATGTTAAAAAACGTGGCGTTCGGGCAATATTATAAAACCGACTCTTTCGTGCATTCGTTAGATTCCCGCACGAAGATATTGCTCCTTATAGGTTACATAGTCGTCGTGTTCGTCGTAAAAAACTTTTACGGCTTTTTGGCTTGTGCGGCTTTTTTGTGTTTGGCGGTCGGATTTTCGCGCGTACCCGTTTTAAAAGTTTTAAAAAGCGTAAAGGGGATATTGTTTTTGGTTATTTTCACATCTGCGCTCAACGTGCTTTTTTACGGCGGCGAAGGTACGGTTACGTATTTTGAGGCGGGAATAATTAAAATTACGGATAAATCTCTTATTTTTGCGGCGTTTATGGCGCTAAGGCTTGTAATGCTCGTTTTGGGCAGCTCGCTTTTAACGCTTACGACCACTCCCGTTTCGCTTACGGACGGAATAGAAAGCTTGCTTTATCCCCTAAAGCTTATAAAATTCCCGGTGCATGAACTCGCGCTTATTATGAGTATAGCGTTAAGATTTATTCCCACTCTCGCCGACGAAACGGACAGAATTATGAGCGCGCAAAAGGCGCGCGGCGCCGATTTCGATACGGGCGGAGCCTTTGCGCGAATGAAAGCGTTTATGCCGGTACTCATTCCTCTTTTGATAAGTTCGTTTAGGCGCGCCGAAGAGCTCGGCGACGCTATGGACGCGCGTTGCTATCGCGGAAGCAAGGGCAGAACGCGCTATAAAAAATTGCGTTTTACTTATCGCGATTTAATCGCTTTCCTTTTTTACGGCGCGATATTGTTTGCCGCGATATATTTAAACGCGAATCTTCCTGCCGTAATTTAAAGGTATAAAAATATGCGCATCGTATTAGAACTTTCATACGACGGAACGCATTTTTTCGGCTGGCAAACTCAGCCGGATAAGCGCACCGTGCAACAAACGCTCGAAGAAGCTATTTCTTCGATTACGGGCGAGCCTTGCGTGTTAATAGGTAGCGGCAGAACGGATAGCGGAGTTCACGCCGAAAGGCAAGTTGCTCATTTCGACGTAAAAAATTCTTCCGTACCTCCCGAAAAATACGCCTACGCGTTAAATCCGATATTGCCGCCCGACGTAAAAATCATCAAAAGTTTTTTAGCTCCCGAGGGCTTTCACGCAAGATATTCGGCAAAACGAAAGACTTATGTTTACAGGTTTTATAAAAGCCGCTTCGAGCTTCCGCTTTTGGAAAGATATTGTCATCGAGCCGAAGAATTTTGCGACGAGCAAAAAATGCGCCTCGCCGCGAAAAAAATCGAGGGCACTCACGATTTTAAGTGTTTTTTGGCGGCTAACAGTTTGGTTAAAGATACCGTTCGCACGGTTTATTCGTGCGAAGTCGTAACAAACGGTTCTCTTATCGATATAAAAGTTTGCGGAAACGGATTTTTATATAACATGGTGCGAACCGTCGCGGGTACGCTTTATTTCGTAGGGCTTGGAAAAATGACCGCGGCCGACGTAGCTAAGGCTATTGACGAAAAAGACAGAACCGCCGTCGGCAAAACGATGGCTGCAAAGGGCTTAACTCTTTTAAGCGTCGAATACGAATAATCTCTACACGTTATATTTAAAAACGAATAATCGCGGCGCAAACAACGGCGCTACTTATATAAAAAGTGGCAATTATGCCGCAAGCCCGAACCCGTTTTAGGGAAAAAGCAAAATGACTTACGAAAAAATTAAAAACAACAAAATAATACGCGCGATATGTGCTTTTCAACGCTCTAAAGTATACGTATACGTTTTGGCGGCGATGGCGCTTATCTCGAATTTGTTCGGGTTGGACGGATTTTCGTTCGTGCCCGTTTTGGCGTTGATATGTTTTACCAATTTGTTTTCGGATAGCGTTTTGCCCGCCTTGCCCGCGGTATTTACAATTGTTTTCGGCGTTTCGCCCGAACATTCTCCGGCGGGGGGCGACTATTCGTATTATCTTTCCGCACCCTTTTTGTGTTGCGTGGCTCCGCTCGTTTTTGCGGTAATAGCAACTGCGGTTTGGCGCTTTATAAAGGACGGAAATTATAAAAATATAAATTTAGCGAGCGGCTTGGGCAGCGGAATCGCCTTATACGTCGTAGGACTTTTGCTTGGCGGCGCGTTTTCCGACGGCTACACTATAACCGATTTTGCCTTGTCTGCGCTTATCGCGTTTACGCTCGCGCCCTTCTACTTTTTCTTTGCCGCGACCGTTAAAAAAGAGGACATAAACTACGAATATATTTGCGAAACGTTGGTAGTAAGCGGACTCGTAGTGCTTTTCGAGCTAATCGTATTCTATATCAAAAACTACACGCCCGAAACTTTGCTGACTCTTAACAATTACGTTTGGAAAGGCAAAATGCAATTCGGCTGGGGCATAAGCAACACCGCAGGCATGTATATGGCTTTCGTTATACCGACTTGCTTTTATTTCGCGATAAAAAAAGGTCAAGCCGTAAAATCGTTTTTACTTTCGGCGTTGTTTATGACGGGCATTTATTTCACATTGTGTCGCACGGGAATTTTATTCGGTGCCGTAGCTTTTGCGATTTGTGCGATTATTTGTTGCGTTTACGGCGAAAATAAGCCTGCAAACGCGGTATGCGCCGCTCTTTGTTTGGTTGCCGCGGGCGGAGTTTTGGCTATTATTGTAGGCGGATACCCCTCGGTTAAAGAATTTTTAAAAAACGCCAGCAAAGACGCGGGCAGATTCAGAACATGGGAAGACGCGTTCTCGCTCTATTTAAAAAATCCCGTGTTCGGCGCGGGTTTTTTGGGATTTTACAGAGAGTATCCCGAAAAATACACCTTTTTTACAGCCTTTTCGCATAATACGATATTCCAGTTGCTTTGCGCTTGCGGAACGTTCGGAATTTTGGGATATTTATATCACAGAGCGCAAACGATTAAGTTATTCTTACATAAAATAACGCCTATTCGCGCGTTGTTTTTGGTTCAAACGGCGGTGCTTTTGTGCATGGGGATGTTGGATATCGCTATGATAACTCCGTATTTCACTATGCCGTATGCCATAATACTTGCGTTTTTGGAAAAAGAAAGCGACGAAAACGAATTAATCGTAGGAAAAAGACTTTCGTTATGTCCGTTTTGCGGATATAACGGCAGAAAAAATAAAAAAGAAAACGAAAACAAGGCGAGTAAATAAGTTATCTATCGGATAGCAGAAAGGGAGAAAATATGAAAAAACCCAGAGTGATTTTTCCGCTGGTAGAGGCGGGAATGGGACATATAATGCCTCAAAAAAGCATACTTTCCGTCTTCGAACGAAAATACGGAGATAAGGTTGAATGTGTTCGCTCTGACTTTTTTAACGAAACGGGCAATCCCGCGTTAAAGCGCTTCGGGTGGCACATGGCGCGCGAGGTGCATAAACATAACGCGAGCAAACTTTACGGTTTTTTAACGACTTTTTCGATGGATTTTTGGGGAACGAAAATTTCCACATGGGGCGTTATGCGCGCGTACGTTCCCGCGTCTTACGGCGAGGGCATTATGCATATGGAAGAGCTCGAGCCGGATATGGTCGTAAGTACGCATTGGGCAACCAATTTTTACGCCGAAAACATGAAAAACAAGCCGCTTACGGTCAGATATATTCCCGATATTTATATAAACAAACTCGATTGCTATCCTTGCGATTTGATGCTCGTTTCCAACGATATAGGGTATGCTCACGGACTTAAAGCGTTTAAATATCGTTTTAACGAAAACAACCTGAAACAGGTTCCCTTTTGCATACGAGAAGAGGCGTTTTCCGCCGATCCCGACAAAACGCGCGCGCGCGAAAAACTCGGCGTCGGAATCGACGAATTCGTAGTCGTTTCCATCGAGGGCGGGTACGGAATGGGCAAAACCGCGGCTATCGTTAAAGAAGCGTTCAAGCGCAATATGAACGTTACGATTTTCGCGCTTTGCGGCAAAAACGAAAAAGCCCGCGCTAAAATAGAAAAAATGATTGCAAAAAACACCGATAAGCAAACCAAAGTTTTTGCCAAAGGGTTTATAGATAACGTTTTCGATTATTTTGCGGCGGCAGATATAATGTGCGGCAAAAGCGGCGCTTCCACGACGGCTGAGCCCTGCTTTTTCGGATTGCCGATGATAATAACCAAGCACGCCACACATATCGAAAAAAACAACGCAAACTATTACGTAAATTATTTAAAGTGCGCGTATAACATATTCAACGTCAAGAAAATATGCGATAAAATAGCCGAGCTTCAATCCTCGCCTAAGCTTTTGCAAACTTTAAAAGAGCGCGCGCTTTCCAAACACTCCGAATACGGTGCGGAGAAAGCCGCCGATCGAATCTTCGAGCTTTTGTGCACGAAATTTCCCGAGCTTAAAGAATCGACTAAATCGGAAGAAAACTAAATTTGACATTAAAAATCGGCAAAAAATTATAAACGATTTAAAGTTTTTGCTCTGATTTTAGGCAAAATACTCTTTTAAAGGCTAAAATTTGCAAAATGCTGAAAAAACGCTTGACTTAAAATCGATAACCTTGTAAAATAGTTAGGCTGATTATAGGAAAAGCCGTAAGAAAAGAAATAGCCCCTCTTTTTTATAAGTTTTTCTTTTTAATAAAAAACATTAAAATTTATCGAAAAGATCAGGAGAAAAAACCATGAAAACCTTTATGGCACAGCCCGGTAAGGCGGAAATGAAGTGGTATGTAGTCGACGCGACCGATATGCCGCTCGGCAGACTTGCTTCGCAAGTAGCCGCCGTTTTAAGAGGCAAAAATAAACCCACGTTTACCCCCAACGTCGATATGGGCGATTACGTTATCGTCATCAATACCGACAAGGTAGTTTTAACCGGCAAAAAGCTCGAAAAGAAGATGTACACCTATCATACCGGATATATCGGCGGTCTTAAACAAACTCCGTATAAAGATATGATGGCTAAAAAGTCGGACGTTGTCGTTTACGAAGCGATTAAAGGGATGCTTCCCAAAAACTCGCTCGGCAAAAAGATGCTCACCAAGCTTCGCGTTTACAAAGGCGATAAGCACGAGCAAGCGGCGCAAAAGCCCGAAGTTTTAGAACTCGTTAAATAAGGAAGGTAGGTATTCATTATGGCTAAAACAGCGAAGAAAAAAGTTCAGTTTTGGGGAACCGGAAGAAGAAAAAAAGCAGTCGCTAGGGTAAGACTTATCCCCGGCGGTAGCGGCAATATAGTTATTAACGGCAGAAGCATCGACGATTACTGCGACCTCGATACCCTTAAGTTGGTTATTCGTCAACCGTTGGTGCTCACCGGTAAAGAAGCTCAATACGACGTTTTCGTAAACGTAGTAGGCGGCGGATTCACCGGTCAGGCGGGCGCTATCAGACACGGAATCGCGCGTGCGTTAATCGCTAGCGAGCCCGAACTTCGCCCCGCTATCAAGAAAGAGGGTTATCTCACCAGAGACCCGAGAATGAAGGAAAGAAAGAAATACGGCTTGAAGAAAGCTCGTAAAGCTCCGCAATTC
>CAYVKZ010000037.1:3251-15867 GCA_964452295.1 uncultured Acidiphilium sp. | reverse complement strand
AAAAATCAAGGCTTTTCGGGGCGATATCTTTTTTGTCGCCCATTGATGGTGACCCCTACGAGACTCGAACTCGTGTTACCGCCGTGAAAGGGCGATGTCTTAGACCGCTTGACCAAGGGGCCGTATTTAATCGGCATAAGCCGCAATTTGTTAGCTATGCGTTCATACCGATTGTGGTAGCGGCGGTCAGATTCGAACCAACGACCTGCCGGGTATGAACCGGCCGCTATAACCAACTAAGCTACGCCGCCATATTTTCCTTTTTACGAAAGGAAGAAAACGATTGGTTGCGGAGGCGGGACTTGAACCACACGACCTTCGGGTTATGAGCCCGACGAGCTACCAACTGCTCCACTCCGCGCCGAATTACAATGCTTGTCTATTTTATATTAAATCTAAAAGTTTGTCAACTGTTTTTTCGTCGTTTTTTAATTTTTAATGCAATTTATTTTTTTGCAAAAATCCATGTCTCTCGCCATAAGCCTTTATCCGCCCGCTACCTCTCGATTTTTCCGCCGTCCACTCGGCGTTTTATTGCTATTTGATAAGCTTTTTGCGTTTTTAAGCTGTTTTTTATTTGCTTTAATTACGTTTTATGTTATAATTTTTATATGCTCGACATTTCGCTTTTAAAAAAAGACTCAGCCGTGGCAGTCGCCCTTTCGGGCGGAAAAGACTCGGTTTGCCTTTTGCATATGCTTTTAAAAACAGCCAAGCGGCAAAACATCACCGTTAAGGCAATAAACGTAGAACACGGCTTGCGCGGCGAAAGCTCGATTAAAGACTCGGCTTTCGTAAAAAATTTATGCGACGAGTTAGGCGTGCCCGTTCTGCTTTTTAGCGTCGACGTACTAGGGCGCGTTAAAAAAACGGGCGAAAGCTTAGAGCAAGCCGCACGCGAACTTCGCTACGAATGTTTTAAGTCCGCTTTAAATAACGGATTTTGCGACCAAATAGCCACCGCGCACCACCTAAGCGACAACGCCGAAACGCTGCTTTTAAACCTTATTCGCGGCAGCTCGCTTAAAGGACTTTGCGGCATTAAAAAGTCAATCCTAGGCGGCAAAATTGTTCGCCCGATTTTAAGCGTTTCGCGCAAAGAGTTAGACGAATACGCCCGAAAAAACGGTTTGCGCTACGTAATCGACGAAACGAATTTTTCAAACGATTATTCGCGCAATTATCTGCGCAACGAAATTATCCCCCTTATTACGAAAAAATTTCCGTTTTTCGAAAACAACGTCGCGCGTACGTGCGAAAGCCTTAAGGCAGACGACGAGGCGCTGGATAACGCGGCGAAAAAAATCATCTTAAATAACTCCGTTGCGATTTCCCCTATGCCCGAGCAAGCAATTTTTTGCAGAGCCGCTATTATCGTTTTTAAAAATCTCGGCTTTACGGCAGATTATACGGCGGAGCACTTAAACGCTCTTTATAATTTGTGTTTTTTGCAGACGGGGGCGCGGATAAATTTAAAAAAACAAATTATCGCATATAAAGAACACGATAAAATAATTTTCACGCAAAACAAACAAAAAAGCGAGGCTATAAGCCCGTTATCGGCACTTTCGGATAAAACGATAGATTTCTGCGATTATCAAATAAGCATTAAAAAAACCGATATTTTCGCCGCCGATTTTATAAAACGCGCAAAAGAATTTTATTTATCGCCCGAGCTTAAACGCGACGAACTGTATTTCGATTTCGAAAAGCTCCCCGAGGGCGCGGTTATAAGAACGCGCGAAAACGGCGATGAAATAATAACGTTCGGTGGCGTTAAAAAAAGCCTTAAAAAATATTTTACGGATAAAAAAATAAGCTCGCGAATTTCGTCGACGTTGCCGCTTATAGCAAAAGGCAATACGGTTTACGCCGTGGGCGCGGTCGACGTTTGCGAACTTTTAAAAATAGACGAAAGCACTAAAACCATAGCGAAATTCATTTGCAATAAAAAGGAGAACGACGATGTATAACGACCTTGAAAGAATACTTATAACCAAAGAACAAATTAACGCGCGCGTTAAAGAGCTAGCCGCTAAATTAGATCAAGACTACGCGGGCAAAAAGCCCATTGTTGTTTGCATTTTGAAAGGAAGCGCGCTGTTTTTTGCCGATTTGGTGCGCGAAATGACCATTCCGTTAGAATTCGATTTTTTAGCAATTTCGAGCTACGGCAACAAGACCAAGTCTTCGGGCGAAGTTAAAATGGTCAAGGATTTAGACAATTTAATCGAAAACAGACACGTTTTAATTATAGAGGACATCGTGGACAGCGGTTATACTCTCTCTTATCTTAAAAAACTTTTGGCTTCGCGCTCGCCCGCTTCGGTAAAGGTTTGCACTTTGCTCGACAAAAAGTCGCGCCGCGAAGTACCCCTCGTTCCCGATTATTGTTGCTTCGATATCGAGGATTATTTCGTCGTGGGATACGGACTAGACTATGCGCAAAAATATCGCAATCTTCCCGAAATAGGCGTTTTAAAACCCGAAGTTTATTCGAAATAAGTTTAAATTCACCTTAAAAATTCACTTCTGATAATCGTTCTTTGCGCAGATAGGAGATAAATCGTTTAAAATGAAATTTTCATTTAAAAATTTCAAGAAGCGAGAAGTAGACATGACCGAGGGTAAACTTTTGCCTAAGATTGCGTTATTTTCGTTTCCGCTTATGCTTACGGGCATTTTGCAACTGCTTTTTAACACCGCGGACATGATAGTCGTCGGCAATTTCGTTTCGCAGACGGCGCTTGCGGCGGTAGGCTCGACCAGCAGCCTCGTAAACCTTATAGTAAATATGTTTATGGGACTTTCGATAGGCGCGGGCGTTATTATGGCTAAATATTTCGGCGCAAAAGACCAAGAAAACGCCTCGAAAACTTTGCACACCTCGATGCTCGTGGGGTTGCTGTGCGGAATTTTAATAGCGATAATCGGTTGCGTTTTTTCACGCGATATGCTGATTTTAATGAAAACCGTAGACAGCTGTTTGCCTCTTGCCACGGAATATCTTTTTATTTATTTTTTGGGCGCGCCTTTTAACCTCGTTTATAACTTCGGAGCTTCGATGCTCCGCGCCACCGGCGACACGGTAAGACCGCTTTTGTTTTTGTTTTTAGCGGGAATTTTAAACGTTATAGTCAATCTTATCAGCGTTTTGGTGTTTAATATGGGAGTCGCGGGGGTTGCCTACGCTACGATAACGTCTCAAGCGGTTTCGGCGATTTTGGTCGTGATAACCCTAATAAAAAACGACGGCTACGCCAAACTCAGCCTTAAAAAAATTCGTATACACAAAAACGTATTTTTTGAAATTTTGCGATTCGGAGTGCCTTCGGGTATCCAAAGCTCGCTGTTTTCGATATCCAACGTAATAATTCAATCCACGATAAACGACTTCGGCGAAACGGTCGTCGCGGCAAACACCGCCGCCAGTCAACTGGAAGCTTTCGTTTATACGATGATGGACGCGGTCGCAAGCGCGACGGTCACGTCGGTCGGACAAAACTTCGGCGCACGCGACTTTAATCGAATTAAAAAAACCGTCGTTATTTGTTCGCTGTTTACAACCGCGACGGGGCTTTTCGGCGCGGCGGTGGAAATATTGTTGCACTCCCCGCTTATATGGCTATACGTTAAAGAAGAACAAGCCGCAAGCTTCGCCTTTACGCGCCTAGTAATAATTACCGTTCCGTATTTTATTTGCGGAATTATGAACGTCGTTAACAACGCAATCCGCGGCATCGGATATTCGCTTACGCCTATGATTATCGTTTTAATAGGAACTTGCGTGTTCAGATTGTTCTGGATATATTGCATATTCCCGCTTAACCCCGTTATACAAAGCGTTTATTTATCTTACCCCATAAGTTGGATGTTAACGGCTTTGGCGGGCACCTCGGCTCTGCTTATTTTGTTCAAACGCAAAAAACGTCAAATCGAGGCGGAACAAACATTCGCCGCCGTCTGATTTTTCGACAGCTTTATCGATTATAAATTCAAACGCGAATTTGCAAATAAAAACGCAAATTATAAGTAATATTTATGAGTAAAATTATAGAAAACAAGCGCTTCCCTTTAGAGCGCGACCTTTACGGCGTTAAAGACGTTGTATTAAACAATTGCGCGTTCGACGGGATAGAGGACGGCGAATCCGCTCTTAAAGAAGCAAAAAACGTACAACTCAACAACTGTTTTTTAAACTTGCGCTATCCCCTTTGGCACGACGAAAACGTCTGCTTACGTAACTCGGAAATGACCGAAAAATGTCGCGCCGCGCTTTGGTACACCCACGGCATAAACGTTTTTGAAAGCAAACTTTTCGGCATAAAAGCACTTAGAGAATGTTCTAGGGCAAACCTCGAAAAGACGAAAATAATCTCACCCGAATTCGGTTGGAAATGCAAAAACGTAAGTTTTAGCGATTGCGAAATAGAAAGCGAATATCTGCTTTTGCTATCCGAAGACGTAAAGCTTGAAAATGTCGATTTTAAAGGCAAATATTCTTTCCAATACGTAAAAAACGCGCAAATAGAAAACTGCGTGTTAAACACTAAAGACGCCTTTTGGCATTCGGAAAACGTAACCGTTAAAAACTCGATTGTAAACGGCGAGTATTTGGCGTGGTATTCTAAAAATTTAACGCTTATAAATTGCAAAATTTCGGGCACTCAACCTTTTTGCTACTGCGAAGGGTTAACTCTTATAGATTGCGAAACTCAAGGCGCCGATTTTGCCTTCGAATATTCCGACGTGAACGCTAAAATAAACGGCGAAATTCTCTCGGTTAAAAACCCGAAAAGCGGAAAAATCGTTTGCGATAAAATCACCGAGCTTATTATTACGAAAGACAGCAAATTCCCATGTAACTGCGAAATAATCGAACTAAAAAAGTAGCTCGTTGAGATTTTGAGCGCGAGAGGCGATACGGATTAAAATTACCCGCGCTTTCGTTACTCAGGCGAGATCTTGACACCGACTTCGCTCGGGATGCCGGAGTTAGTATTACAGGTCATTCTGAGCAAGCACGTTTACGTGCGCGTCGAAGAATCTTGTTAAAGTACTTACGGATAACGCCGGCGAGATCTTTCGACTCGCTAACGCTCGCTCAAGATGACGGGCGGCAACCCTTCAGTCGCGCAAAAAAAGCGCGACAGCTTCCCTTACACAGGGGAGCCAACGTTCTCTCAAGATGACAAGTTAAATAATCTCGCTCGGGATGACGTACAAAGCAATTTCAAAACAACAAAAAAAACCGCCGAAGTAGCCGTTAATCGACCTATAGGCGGGTTTCTTTGTTTTTTATTCAATTTGCGCTATTGAACCGTTTTGTCAAACAATCATATTAAAAAAATTAAAAATTATGAATTTTTGCGATTTTCGGCTGAAAAACAGTAGATATTTATTATTTTATTTGTTATAATACTCCAAGTAAGCAAAAGAATAATTAAGATAACTAAAAATACGCATAATATTCTACATCGATATACTACGCGTTAAGGAGAAAGAAAAATGGCAAAACTAGCTATTTTGACCAGCGGCGGAGACGCGCCGGGAATGAACGCCTGCATCAGGGCTTGCGTAAGATACGCACTTTACAAAGGTTTCGACGTTTTCGGCGTCGACAGAGGCTTTAAAGGTCTTATCGAAAATAACCTAATCGAAATGAATTCTCGTTCCGTTTCGGATATAATTCATCGCGGCGGCACGATTTTGCATACCGCGCGCTCGCTTGAGTTTAAAGATCCTAAATACCGCAAAATCGCGGCTGATAATCTTCGCGCTCGCGGAATCGAAAATCTCATCGTCATCGGCGGAGACGGCTCTTTTCACGGCGCTCAGCTTTTATCTAACGAAAACGGCATTAAGGTCGTAGGCATCCCCGGAACTATCGACAACGATCTTCCTTACACCGATTTTACTCTCGGATTCGACACGGCGGTTAATACCGTCCTTTGGGCTATCAACGCCTTGCGCGATACCATGACTTCGCACGATCGCGTTTGCCTTTTGCAAGTTATGGGCAGAAACTGCGGCGATATAGCTTTGTACGCCGCTATTTCCGGCGGAGCAGAATACGCCCTCGTACCCGAAGTACCTTACGATATCGACGAAATAGCTAAAAATATTTTGGCTAGCCAAAAACGCGGAAAAACCTCTAACGTAGTAATCGTTGCAGAGGGCGCGGGCGACATTAACGAAATCGAAAAACGTTTATCCGGCGAAGGTATCTGCGTTCGCTCTACTATTTTAGGGCATATTCAACGCGGCGGAGCACCCACGATGCAAGACAGAGTGCTTGCCGCTCGCTTTGGCGTTCGCGCCGTAGAGCTTATCGCCGAGGGGCAAACCAATCGCGTTATCGGCATAAAAGACAATGCAATAATCGACCAAAACATCGACGAAGCACTCGCCTTAAAACGCGCGTTCAACAAAGAGCTCTACGATATCGCTCATGCACTGAGCCTCTAATAAAATCAAAGCCTTCTTCGCTTTTTTGAAGAAGGCTTTTTACGCGTTTCTTTCTTTAAAAAACTAAAACGTTTCTATTAAAAAACGCAAAACGTGCGGCTATTACGAAAAAATTTCACGGAGAAGCTCATGAAAAACTTAAAGGGCGCGTGCATATTCGCGCAGTCAGGCGGACCGACCGCCGTAATAAACTCGAGCGCCGCGGGCGTTTTTAGCGCCGCGCTAAAAAACGAGAACATAACGGCTGTTTACGGCGCCGCGTACGGAATAAGCGGGGTTTTGAACGAAAACCTTTACGATATTTCAGCCGAAAACCCGAAAGAATTGGAGCTTTTAAAACATACGCCCTCTTCGGCTTTGGGTTCGGTGCGCTATAAGCTCAAAGACTATAACGTAGACGAAAGCGATTATAAACGCATTTTAGAGGTTTTTAAAAAGTATAACGTGCGTTTCTTCTTCTATAACGGCGGAAACGACAGCATGGATACGTGCAATAAAATTTCTAAATACATTGCGCGCTCGGGCTGGGATTGCAACGTTATCGGTATTCCTAAAACTATAGACAACGACCTTTACGGAACAGACCACAGCCCCGGGTACGGTTCGGCGGCTAAATACGTGGCGACCACCGTTTCAGAGCTTATTTTGGACGTTAAGGTTTATGATATTCCCTCGGTTTGCATTATCGAAACGATGGGCAGAAACGCAGGCTGGATTACGGCGGCGGCGGCGCTTGCCGAGGTTAACGGCACGGCTCCCGACCTCATTTATCTACCCGAACGCGTTTTCGATTTGGAAAAATTTATTTCCGACGTTAAAAGCGTTTGCGCCAAAAACAACGGACAATGCGTTGCCGTAGTTTCCGAAGGCGTACACGACGAAAACGGCGTGCTCTTTTGTGAATCGCAATCGGCTAGCTTTAAAGACTGTTTCGGACACACTCAGCTCGGCGGAATTGCCGCAACGCTCGCGCAAATAGTTAAAAAGCGCACCGGATTTAAAGCGCGCGGCGTGGAACTCAGCCTTATGCAACGCTGTTCGGCGCACGTAGCCTCGCTGACGGATATAAACGAAGCATTCTCCGCGGGGGAGCAAGCCGTGCTTGCGGCTGTAAACGGCGAAACGGATAAAATGATGGTTTATTCGCGCTCTTTAGAAAACGGCAAGTATAAAAACGTTATTAAAACCGAGGATTTGTCGCTTGCCGCAAACGCCGTGAAAACTTTTCCCGACGAATGGATTATTAAAGACGGCGCTTACGTTTCGGACGAATTTATCAACTACGCTCTGCCGCTTATCCAAGGTGACGCGCTTGCTCCGACCGAAAACGGGTTGCCTCGTTTTGCTCGCCTTAAAAAGCAAAAAGTAAACGCTTAAAATTAAAAACTCGAAATTGTTTTTTATAAAAAACCCGCCTATAGGTCGATTATCGGCTAGTTGGGCGGGTTTTTCGTTGTTTTAAGCGCAAACGAATTTATTCGCGCGACGAAAGTAAAAATCTTGTTAAAGTACTTTTTTGCTAATTATCATTTCTAGAACGCGAGAATAAACGGCGCTTTTTTTATCTAAGCCGCAAAGCTCGGTTAAAACGCCCTCGTAACCCTTTTCGGATAAAATTTTATTCCACTCGACCTCTTCGCTAGGAGCGTAAAGCAACGCCGCGGCAAGAGTTTTTTCTAAAACAGAACTGTCTTTTCCGTATTTTTGCTCGAGCAATAAAGGCGCGACGATGCGCTCCGTTTTAGTAACTTTTCGTTGCGGTTCGCGCGCGTTGCGCGCAACCGTATCGACCAAAGTTTTATCGGTAAATTTATCGCGCGATAAAAGCGCGAACTCCTTTTGGTCGTTTTCGTCGTAACCGTATTCTTTGCAAATGCACTCGTTGATGATTTCGTAATTTTTATCGAGCAAGCCTAAAATTTCGCTATCGTTAGCGGCATCGGAATACACGGTATAGCCCTTTAACGCGCCGAGATACGCGATAACGCAACTTGCGCTGTTGTAAGTGTAAAGCTTTCTGTCCAAAAATCCGCCGAAATTATTCACCGGCTTTATGCCGCTTAAATCGGGTTGAACCGCAAAAACGTCGCCGTTAAATTGCAAATACGGATACCATTCGGAATTAATATCGACGCCACCCTTCTGCTTTTCGATAGTGGTGCAAAAAACGGTGGATTCGGCGATTTTAAGCCCCTCTATTCCGACGACGGCGTATAATTTAGCCGCGGGTTTAGAAGCGTTTTCGCAAACGATAATTCTATCGGCGGGTGAAACGTATTTTTTAAGTTCGACGCCTACGTCTTCTAAATTAGTGCCGCCGACGGATACGAAAATACATTCGGCACCGCTAAAATCCGATTTTTCTACATCTTCCCAAGTTATCGCCTTTGAAAAATTAACCGAAACCGAGGGCTTTTTATTGCCGAAAAAATCGACGTTTATACTCTTTTTTTGATTTAAAGCGCTTATTAGCTCTTTATTTTTGTCGATAAAAACTATCTCGTTGCCGTTTAAAAGCCGAGCCAAAAAACCTCTGCCGGTTTTGCCCGCGCCTATTATGACTACCTTACTCATTTCAGCCACCCCCACTCTTTTATGAGCGCGATTTTTTGTTTTATCAATAAGCCGAGCTCGCTTTCGGGCGAAACGGAGCAAACTTTGGTTAAAACGGCGTCTATGCCTTCGCTTTCACGCAAAGCTTTTAGCTTGAGCGCGAATTCGTCAGAAGGCTCGTCGTAATAAATAGCGCAAGCGATGGCAACGGCTAAGTTTTCGGGCTTAACTCCGTAATCGAGGCACAAGCGCGCGGAACCTACTAAGCGGTCGTCTTTCCCGAGCTTGCGAATGGGATCACGTGCGTTGCGCTCGATATAATCGACTATATCCCTGTCCTGAAGCTTGTTAAGAGAGGTGCGCGTGAACGCCCATTGCTCGTCGAACGGATAATTATGCTTTTTAGAAAGAGCGGTAGCCGTTTCGGTGTAAACGCCGTCTAACAGCTTTAAAATGCGCTCGTCGTGAGCGGCATCCGCAATATATTTATAGCCGAGCAACGCGCCCACGTACGAAGTGGTGCCGTTCGCCGCGTTATAAGTATAAAACTTTCTTTCTAAAAACCCGGTGAACTCGTAAATGGGCTTTAAACAAATCATACCTTTAGGCATTTCGGCTTTTAGGCGGCTTGCGTCGAAGGGGAACTCCCAAAAGTTTTGCACGTTAACCACGAGCGGGTCTTTTTCGAGCATATCGGGCGTGGCTTCGATTGCCGAACGCATTATAACGGCTTCGGTTATGCCCACGTTGTTTTCGAAAAATTCGCGGCAGTCTTCGCTAATGCTTTCTTGTATGCCGCTTTTTAAAATATCGGCGGGAAGCTTCCAGTTTTCGCACGTTATTATATTGAGCGGCTTAGGATTGATTTTAGCGCGAAGCTCTATGCCCTTCGTTAAAAAAGGCACTATGCCGCCTAAGTTTTTGCCGCCTACCGCGTCGAAAACGCAATCGGCGCGCGCTATGACTTCGGCAATTTCGTCTTCTTGCGAAAACTTAAGCGCTTTTGCCCCCGTTACCACCGTGTTTTTGGAGCTGTCGCCCAAAACGTTTACGAGATATTGTTTTCTTTCGTTGATTAAATCGACCAAAGAATCCACTTTTTCCACAAAAGTGAACTCGATGCCGCTTTCGAACAACAAATGTCCTACAAACCCGCGAGCTATTTTGCCCGCTCCGAAAATTACGCAACTCATTGTTTTTTTCTCCTATTTTCGTTTTTTAATCGTTTATTGAATTGAATTTTTTAAAAGTTTCTTTTAAATTTTTATATACGTCTTTATAAATTGCAAATCGGTTTAAAAGTGCGGATCTATATTCGCCGCTCGGCAAAAACGTTTCTGCGATTTCGACGTTTTCCGAAATAACGGACGGCAAATCCGTTTTGTAACCCGAACCGAGCATTGCAAGCACACACGCCCCCAACGCGGACGCGTCGTTTTCTTTAACGCGAGAAACGGGACAATCGAAAAGTTCCGCTTTGATTGCGTTCATAAGCGAATTAACCGCCGAGCCGCCGCCGCAAATCAAGGCGTTGGGCTTTGGCATTTTCATGTCCGTCGCTATATCGTAAAGGCTGAAAACCACGCCCTCTAAAACGGAATAAGCAAGTTGCTTGTTATCCGCCCCCGCGTTTATGCCGAAATACACTCCGCGAGCGTTTTCGTCGTATATCGGAGCGCGTTCTCCGCTTAAATAGGGCAAAAACACGGGCGGTTTGCTTTTTAACGCGTCGCCGAGACTCAAGCCCTCTATGCCAAAATTATTTATCGCGAAATCGCAAGCGCGTCCGCTCGCTTTAGTGCCGCCGTAACTGCAATAGCCGTTAAAATACGCCCCGCTCACGCTCGCGTTTTTTTCGAGTTTATCAGAAATAAACCCTACGTGCTCGCTCGTGCCGGACATATCGAACGCGGTGCCCTCTTTATAAACGCCCATGCCTAAAAGCCCCGCAAAAAAGTCGTTGCAACCGAGATAAACGGGCGTGCCTTGCTTTAATCCGTATTCTTTTTGCGCTCGAGCAGTGATCGTTCCCGCTTTTTCTTTAGGTAAAGCATGTTCGGGTAAATTTATTTTTATGCCCGCCTCGCGCAAAATGCTCTCGGCGCGCAAGCCCGTTTCGGGATTTACAAGTCCGCGAAGCGAATATACGTCGGTGAGGCTTACGCCTGTAAGCTCGAAAATAAAATAGTCTTTCGGCTGTAAAACTTCGACTTTTCCGTAAGTCTTTTGAATATATGAAAGCCGCGGCAACGGATAAGATACGATATCGGGGTGAGTCATTCCGATTTCGCGAATAAAACGCTCGTCGGAAAACTTCGCTTTAAGTTCTTTAAGCTCTTCTTTACCGCAAGGCGATTGCCAGCTTAAAACCTCGCTTTCGTTTATAATATAGGTGCCCACTTGCGACGAAAACGCCACGGCTACAAACGCGCCGCCTTTTTTTTGCGCCTTTTCGTTAAGCTCGGCGATAAGCTCTTTTAACGCAAGCCTCCAACCCGAAAGCGTTTGAGTTTCGTACTCTCGCCGCGCCTTTATGGTATCGCCGCGTCCGTCACGAGCAAGCCCTTTTATAGCGGACGTGCCTACGTCTATTCCTAAAAAGAATTCGCGCATGTTAATCTTCGAAAGTAAAAATCGCTTTAACGAAGCCTTCGGGGCGATTGCGCGCGTCGTTTATGCCTTGCTCGAACTGCTCTAAGTTTAAAGTTTCGGTTACGAACGGAGCCATGTCCACTTGTTTTTCGAGCATCATGGTTATCGCTTTTTTGTGTTGATTCCAGTTGTTGCCCGCGCCCACGACGTGAAGATTGTTAACGTGAATATCGTCTATGCGAATGTTCATGGTTTTTCCTCTGCCATAGCCGGCTAGCGCTACATAGCCGCCTTTTTTGCAAAGCTTGAAGCTGTTTTGAATACATTCTTCGATGCCGGTCGCCTCGATTATATAATCAGTGCCCTCGGGATGATATTTTTTCATTGCGGCGAACAAATCTTCTTCGCGCGTGGCGACCGTTGCGTAGGCGCCGAGTTTTTTGGCCGTTTGCAAACGCTTGGAACTTGTTGCCACAACTACGATTTTGCGCATTCCGAGCGTTTTTGCCACAGCCAAGCAACATAAACCGATACTTCCCGCGCCGTAGATAAGGCAAGTTCCGCCGTATTCGGGTTTGAGTTTTTCCCACGTGCCGAGCGCAACGCCTAAAGGCTCTGCCAAAGCCGCGTGCGTAAACGGCAAATCGCCTATATCGACCAATCCGTAAGCGGGAACGTCGATATATTCGGCGTACGCTCCGTTTCTTTTAAATCCTATTTCTTCGAACTCGGGGCAATAACGCCAATTTCCGCTTCGGCAAGCCTCGCAAACGCCGCAAGTTACGTCGTTGGAGCCGGTTACGCGCTTGCCTACCCAATCGGCAAATTTTTCGTTTTCGACCTCGGTTACTATCCCCGACCATTCGTGCCCCGGAGTTAAGGGGTATTTTGCCGGAATGTTTCCGTCGATTACTTCTAAATCGGTTGCGCAAATTGCGGCGGCTTTAACCTTTACCCTTGCAAAATTTTTGGCAAGAGGCGGAAGCTCGCGCTCGCCCATTAC
>CAYVKZ010000037.1:0-3151 GCA_964452295.1 uncultured Acidiphilium sp. | reverse complement strand
GTTCGAAAGATTTTTTAAAAGCGGATTGCGAAATTCGGGATATTCCAAAGCCCCGCCGCTTAAAATAAGCGTTTGCGGGCGGAATAACACCCAAGCGTTGAAAAGCGCGGTTGTCAGCGCGGCTATTCCCTCTTTAAAATAGTCGGACGAAAAGCTTTGTTCAAACGGTTTCCCGCTCTTTTTGCATATTCCGCGAATAGAAGCGACGTCTTCCAACTTTTCGCCGGAATTCGTTAAAATATGCCCGAGTTCTAATCTATCGGTGTCGTCTAAAAGCTTATGGTTTTGTTCGACCGCCATTCCGACGCCCTCGTCGATACGCACGAGCACGCAGTCTTTGCGCTTTTTTTTGCACAGCGCGGCAAGCAACATGCAACGCGGGTCATGCGCTAGATAAACGGGTAAATCGAACGTCAAGCCGAAGCGTTCTTTAAGATTGCAAGGTTGCCATTCCATTCTCGGAAAACGAAGCGAAATCCCCTCCTTTCCGTCCACGGTGCCTTGCACCGCAACGCCTATACTCAGCGCTCTGTAGCTTTTTTTCGCCCAATCGAGCGCGGTTTTTAAAAGCTCTTCCGCCTGCATAAGCGTTTGCTCTTGGTTTTGCGCAGTAAACGGAACGCAAAAAATGCGTTTTATCGACAAATCCAGCCCGACGACCTCGGCTTTCAGCCCCGAACGGTTGATATCCAGCCCCACGCTGACGATATCGCCGTTTAACGTCAACGCGTAAGTAGCCCTGCCCACGCCTACGCCGACTATTTTTTCTTCCTTTATATACCCCTTTTCTAAAAGATAGGCGACGTTCGCCGAAACCGTGCCCCAACTAAAGCCCGTTTCGAATTCGATTTCGCGCCGAGTGGTTTTGCCTCTGTCTAGAATAAACGCGAATATGTCGGCGGTGTTGTTGCGCTTTAATTTGTCTTGGGTTATATATTTTTTCATTTATTCGTTCCTTTTCGTTGACAATTATATCAAGATTTGATATTATTGTCAATAGAATTTAATGGCTCTAAGAAAAGTTGATATAAATAACGTTTTGCCACGTTAAATTTTTCTTAGAGTACGAGAGGTTATATGAAAAATTTAGCGATCGACGCCCTGAAAACTAAGCTCACGAACGACCAAACCGCGCTTTGGTATTTAGGTCAAGAGGGATTTATTATAAAGCACGAAAACGGATTTTTGGCAATCGACCCTTATTTATCCGACTACGTAGACAAAAATTGCTGTGAATTCGTCAAGTGGAAAAGGCTTTACCCCGCCCCGATAAAGGCGGAAAAACTAAACTTTTTGAACGCGGTGCTTTGCACTCATTCGCACTTCGACCATATGGATCCGTGGACCTTGCCTAAAATCGCGGCAGCTAATCCAAGCACGAAATTCATCGTACCAGCCCCCGAGGCTCGAACGATTATTTCTTACGGAATAAAAAGCGAAAACGTTATTTTAGCCCGCGCCGACGAGCCGATTTATTTAAACGGCTTTAAAATTACCCCTATTCCCTCTGCGCACGAAACCTTTCATTTAGACGAAAACGGTAATTATAAAGAACTGGGATATATAATCGCGGACGACAAAAATACCGTTTTCCACGCGGGAGATATGTGCATGTACGACGGACTTATCCCCCGCCTTAAAAATATCGACGTTGCGATTTTGCCCGTAAACGGCAGAGATTATTTCCGCAACGCAAACGATATAATAGGCAATTTCGATTGCGGCGAGGCAATTACGCTTGCAAAAAAAATCAAAGCCAAACTTTTAATCCCCGTGCATCACGATTTGTACGAGGTTAACCGATTAAGCGCGGCAACGTTCGTCGATACGCTGAACTCGATAAATAAAAAACAACCCTACCACATATTTACTCCGAGCGAAAAATATATTTACGCAAAATAATTCATGATCATCCGCAAGCAATGCGAAAAGCCTTCCTTGTGGAGCCGTTAGAGAATCGAACCAATAAAGTTTTAACAAAGCCAAATTTGCAAAATCTTCGTTAAACTCACTTGTAATACGCTCGTATGACTGCGCTCGTTTGCCTTGATTTTTCTAAATTCAGCGCCGCTAAAATGCGAAGCACCTTAAACTGCGTATTTTTTAGGTAATTTCGGCGAAGATTTGCGCAGTTGTATTAAAATACCACAAGCAAAGATTTGCCGAAAAGAGCAAAAAAGACGCGTTTAAGGCTTTATCGGTGCGGCTCTCTAACGGCTAAGAAAGTGGCACGCGTTAGCGTGACGGAAGGCTTGTCGTATTTTTAACACGGTCATTCTGAGCGGAGCGAATTTATTCGCGTAGCCGAAGAATCTTGATTGATTAAAAGCGGATAACTCCGACGAGATCCCTCGACTACGCTCGAGATGACGGTAAAAAAACGCTCGCTCAAGATGACCTAAAACTCAATAAAAGGCACGAAAAAACCCGCGGTAGCGGGTTTTTTTGCTATCAAATTTTCGACTTTTTACAACTCAACTTCGCCGTCGGTGCAACTAACTTTCGTCGCGGGCACGTCATCATCCCGCCAATTATCTTTTGTTATAGCGTTCCATTCTTCAACCGTTCCGTTAAATTTGATTTCAGTTAAATTTTCGCAATCATGAAACGCCACCCAACCAATAGAAATAACGCTGTTGCCAATCGTTACGCTTGTTAAGGACGAGCAATAACCGAACGCGAAAGCGCCGATAGAAGTAACACTGTCGGGAATAGTTACGCTTGTTAAAGACGAGCAATAACCGAACGCGAAAGCGCCGATAGAAGTAACGTTCTTACCAATAGTTACGCTTGTTAAAGACGAGCAATAACCGAACGCGAAAGCGCCGATAGAAGTAACGTTCTTACCAATAGTTATGCTTGTTAAATTATAGCAACCATCGAACGCAGAATCACCGATAGAAGTAATACTGTTGCCAATCGTTACGCTTGTTAAATTATTATAATTATAGAAAGCATAATCACTTATAGATGTTGCAGTCGATATATTTGCTTTGGTTACCAATTCGTTATCGATATACAGATTGTGCGTATAGCATAATGGGTTTGAGTCATAATCATAAAAATTTATTTGAACCCATTGATCTATCGTTCCTATATAGTTTACTTTTTCTAAATTGTAACAACCATAAAACGCATTTTTACCGACAGA
>CAYVKZ010000036.1:0-17427 GCA_964452295.1 uncultured Acidiphilium sp. | reverse complement strand
GGAATAATCCGTAGGTGCTTTAGCGAGATTCTTCGACTGCGAGGCTTGCGCCTCTCCGCTCAGAATGACGGAAAAAATGGCTCCGCTTAGAATGACCTGTTAATCAATTTTTCTAAAGAAAACTTTTAAAAAGTTTTAAAAATTTCTAAAATTTTCTAAAAACTTCTAAAAAATTTGCGAAAAATTACAAAAGTCTTTCGAAAAATGCTGACAACTCTTTCGAAAAATGTTATAATCTTTGTGAAAATACATTAAGGCTGGATTTATAATGCTTCCTGAAGAATTACATTCGATGCTCGAACAAGTACTTGCAAACCGTTGCGAACTTCAACACGTAGAACTGAAAAAGGCGGGCAAGGGAACTCCCGAAAAACTTTACGACACTTTGTCAAGTTTTTCAAACCAATACGGCGGCGGCATAATAATTTTCGGAATAGACGAAAAAAACGGATATGCCGTTTCGGGCGTTTATGACCCTCAAGATTTGCAAGCAAGAGTAACGCAACAAGCCTTGCAAATGGAACCCGTCGTAAGACCTATTTTCACAGTGACCGAATATAACGGCAAGTGTGTTGTTTCCGCCGAAATATCAGAAGCGGATACCAATGATAAGCCTTGCTTTTATAAAGCTGCCGGGCGATTGCGCGGTTCGTATATTCGCGTCGGGGATTCGGATGAACCTATGACCGAATACGAGGTTTATTCTTATGAATCGTATAAAAAGAAAATTCGCGACGAGCTTCGCCTCGTAGATAGGGCAACCCTTGAAGATTTTAATGCGGAAACACTCGAAGAATACTTTTTAAAAATTCGCAGAGAAAAAGTTAATCTTTCAAAGCACTCTACGGATAAAATTCTTGCTCTGCAAGGCATGACTTCCGACGGCAAACCAACCGTTGCGGGGCTTTTGGTTCTCGGCGATTACCCGCAAGCGTTTTTTCCTCAGATGAGTATAACCGCAATGGCGGTGGACGGAACGGTATTCGGCGAGCTCGGCGCTTCGGGCGAACGTTTTATCGATAATAAACGTATCGAGGGCACGATTCCGCAAATGTTAGAAGAATCGATGGCTTTTGTGCGGAGAAATATTCGTACCGCTACCGTAATTAGCCAAAACGGCGTTAGAGAGGATAAAACCGAATATCCGCTAAAGGCAGTCAGAGAAGTTATTTTAAACTCCTTGATTCACAGAGATTACAGCGTTCACACCGAGGATTCGCCTATTCGCATCGTTCTTTATAAAGATCGCTTAGAAGTCGAAAACCCGGGCGGACTTTACGGAAGATTGTCTATCGACGATCTCGGTAAAATGCCCGCGGATACGAGAAATCCGTTTCTAGCCGGGAATTTGGAGCTTATGATTAACACCGAAAATCGCTTTTCGGGAATTCCCACAATTATTCAAGAAATGCGCAAGGCAGGGTTGAGACCGCCCGTGTTCGAAAGCCGTCGCGGAAATTTTAAAGTGATTCTTTATAATGCTCGCCACGTCGATGACGAAGCGAGCGTCGATGCCGCCGCCGAACTAAATCTTACGGTCGAAGAAAAAATTAAGGCGTTTTGCGATACTCCGAAATCAAAAGAGGAAATAGCCGAATATCTAAACGTCGCTTCATCGTATTATATCGTAACAAGATATTTGAAGCCGATGATGCAAGAGGGTATTCTCGCAATGACAATTCCCGAAAAAGCTAAGAGCAAATTCCAAAAATATTATCTTGTAAAATAAATCGAGGCTTCCCCTTGCGCGCGCGGGGGGAAGCCTTAATTGCATTGCTTGCGCTTATTATAAAATAATAGATCCCTCGGCGAAGCTCGGGATGACGAGGACTGTGCAATTATAAAACAACAACCCTTCAGTCAACTTCGTTGACAGCTTCCCTTACACAGGGAAGCCTTAGGTAGCATTGCTTGCGCATTATTACACGTCATCCCGAGCGTAGAACCGTGCATCACCGTCATCTTGAGCGAGCGTTAGCGAGTCGAAAGATCTCGTTGGAGTTATCCGTTAGTAATCAAGCAAGATCCTTCGACTTCGGGCTAAAGCCCTACGCTCAGAATGACGGAAAAAAATGGCTCCGCTCAGGATGACCTGTAAAACTAGCGCGAATAAATTCGCTCTGCTCAGAATGACTTATAAAGCAGGCGAGATTTTGATCCCGGCGCGCTCGTAAACGCGCTTGCTCAGAATGACGGTGTTAACCAAACAACAATCCTTCCGTCACGCTATCGCGTGACACCTTCCTTTACACAAGGAAGGCAAGATCCCTCGGCGAAGCTCAGAATGACGGAGAAAAAAGCAATCGCTAAAATAATCAAAAGAAAAGTAATCGCTAAAATAGCGAAAAAAAAATAACCGAATAAATTAACCGAAATTCTTTCGTTTATTCGGCTTTTAAAGGGCGTCTTTAAGTAAAATTTAATAAAAACGGCAAATATTTGCGTTAGATTTTCTTATTCGATTGACAATTTAAAGATTATAGTATACAATTAGAAGAGATAAAATAATATATACCGCAGCGGGCGGCTTAAGAGCAATTCGTTTTATATTAAACTCGTAAATAACTCGTAAATAAACTCGGCTGTCGTAGCGTTATATCGTTTTATACTTATAAAGAACCAGGGAGGTCTATTTTAAATGAACTTCAATATTTATTCCCTGCTTCTTATGTCTCAAAGCGCGCTAATCGGCGTGTTTTCCGCCGCGATTGTAGTCGTTGGCGCGGTGTGTTTTTTCGTCGGTTATAGGTTGTTCAAAAGACAAAGCGACGACCGTGCCGCCGAAACCGAAAAGCTCGTAGCTCGTATGAAAGCCGAGGCTGAAGCGGAATGCAAGCAAATTAAAAAAGAAGCTATTCTAGAGGCAAAAGAACAGGATTTAAAATTGAGAAACGAATTCGAACGCGAATCTAAAGAAAAACGCGTCGAATTGCAAAAGATGGAGCAAAGGCTCGCTCAGAAGGACGAGGTCTTAAACAAACGCGACGCTAACCTTTTGAAAAAGAACGAAGAGGTTGAAGAACAAAAACGTAAATTAGAAGGTAAAATCGCCGAAAATACCGCGTTGACCGAAAAACTCTCTAAGCAACACGAACTTATGATTGCCGAACTCGAAAGAGTCGCGCAACTTAGCCGCGACGAAGCTAAGGCTCAGATTATCGAAGCCGTGCAAGACGACGCTCGCCGCGACGCCGCAGTTACCGTTCGCAGAATCGAGGAAGAGGCTAAAGAGGAGGCAGATAAAAAGGCAAAAAATATAATCAGCCTTGCCATTCAGCGTTGTTGCACCGATCACGCTTCGGAAATCAGCGTTTCCGTCGTGCCGTTGCCCAACGACGATATGAAAGCTCGCATCATCGGGCGCGAGGGCAGAAACATTCGCGCGATCGAAAACGCTACGGGTATCGAACTCGTTATCGACGATACGCCAGAAGTCGTTATTTTATCCGGGTTCGATCCGGTTCGCCGCGAGGTCGCAAGAATTTCGCTTGAAAAGCTCATCGCCGACGGCAGAATTCACCCCGCCAGAATCGAAGAAACGGTCGAAAAAACCACTAAAGAACTCGACCAAAAAATCAAAGAGGCGGGCGAAGCCGCTATGTTCGACTGCGGCTTGTTCGGAATTCATCCCGAACTTATCAAGCTTTTGGGTAGACTAAAATATAGAACGAGCTACGGTCAAAACGTTTTGAAACACTCTATCGAAGTTTCGTACTTGGCGGGGCTTATGGCGCAGGAACTCGGCGCAGACGTAAACCTTGCAAAGCGCGGCGGATTGCTCCACGATATAGGTAAGGCGGTCGACCACGAAGTCGAAGGTACGCACATTCAAATCGGTACCGACCTTGCCAAAAAGTATAAAGAAAACAAAAACGTCGTTAACTGTATTCAGGCGCACCACGGCGACGTAGAACCCAGAACGCTCGAAGCCGTTTTGGTTCAGGCTGCCGACGCGATTTCGGGCGCTCGCCCCGGCGCTAGAAGAGAAACCAGCACCAATTACATTAAGCGACTCGAAGCGCTCGAAAACATTGCTCAGTCTTTCGGCGGCGTCGAAAAGAGCTACGCCATTCAGGCGGGCAGAGAAATTCGCGTTATCGTTAAGCCCGAGCAAATAGACGACGCTAAAGCCTTGTTCCTTGCCAAGGATATCGCTAAAAAAATCGAAAGCGAGTTAGAATATCCCGGTCAAATCAAGGTGAACGTAATAAGAGAATCGCGCGCGGTGGAATACGCGAAATAATCGCATAAGGCAGGGCGTTTAAAGTTCATCTCAAGTGCACTTGAAGTGTATTAAAGTTTGTTTAAAGTGCTCGCCTAAAAAAACGCTAATCACAAAAGACCTCTCCGCGCTAAAGGCGGCGGGGTTTTTTATTCCGATAATAAGCGCTTTCAATAATACTAAAACAATTCGAAACTTTTAGCCGAAAACTTTAGCCATATAACTATAAACTTCAACCGAAAACTTTAACGAGGTGAAAAATGCGTGCGGATTTAGAACAAAAAATTCGCTTATTGCCTAAAAACCCGGGCGTTTACGTTATGCTCGACTCGGACGGCGTTATTATCTACGTGGGCAAGGCAAAAAATTTAAAAAATCGCGTTACGCAGTATTTTTACGATAACGTAAAAACCGAAAAAGTTTCTGCCATGACGGCGAATATCGCCGATTTCTATTACATTATAACCAATTCCGAGGCGGACGCGCTCTCGCTCGAAAACAATCTAATCAAAAAAAACAAGCCGAAGTACAATATTCTTTTAAAAGACGACAAAACCTATCCCTACATAAGGGTTAACGTAAAAGAAGATTTTCCGTATTTCGAGGTCACGCGGCGCATAAAAAAGGACGGAGCGCGCTATTTCGGTCCGTTTATGTGCGGAGTCGGCGCGAAAGATATCATCGATACGCTTAACTTAACCTTTAAACTGCGCTCTTGCCGTATGCCCATTCGCGAGGGCGTGACGAAAAAACGCGAGTGTTTAGAATATCACATCGAGCGTTGCGCCGCTCCGTGTAGCGGTCTGTGCTCTAAGGAAAAATACGCCGAGCGAGTTAACGCCGCAATCGATTTTTTAAGCGGAAACGACGACGAAGCCGAAAATATTCTGCGCGAAAAAATGCAGAAATTCTCCGAAAACGAGGAGTTCGAACTCGCGCTTTTATATCGCGACAAAATCTCCGTGCTTAAAAAGATTAGCGAAAAAAAGATTACTTCGTTAAACAGATTTATTTCTTGCGACGTTATCGCCGTGGCTACGGATAATATTCATTCCGCCATCAACGTTTTGATAATGCGCGGCGGAAGAATGCAGGGCGGCAAGCATTTCGCGTTCGAGGACGGCTCTATCGGCGAAGAAGAGTGCCTAGAAAGCTTTATCATGCGCTTTTACGATAAAAACAACGAGCTTCCCGACGAGATTTTGCTAAATCGCGAGATAAAAAGCGGCGAAACTTACGAGCAATATTTTAAGGATAATTTCGGCAAAAAAACGCGAATTTACTCGCCGAAACAAGGCGTGCGCAAGCAACTTTGCGATATGGCGGAGCTTAACGCACGCGATTATCTAGAAAAAACCGTCGACAAAATTCGACACAAAGACGATATGACCGTCAGCGCCTGCGAACGGCTTAAAAGCGTTTTGTCCCTTAAAAAATATCCGCGCAGAATCGAGTGCTACGACATTTCTAACATTTCGGGCGTGGATAAAGTCGGCTCGATGGTGGTGTTCGTCGACGGCGTTAAAAGCCCTGAAGATTATAGGCGGTTTCGAATAAAAACGGTAGAAGGCAGCGACGATTTTGCCTCTTTAAAAGAGGTGCTTACTCGCAGGCTCGAACGGCTAAAAACGGATGAGGAACGCTTTCCTGCGCCCGACTTAGTTGTAATCGACGGCGGCAAAGGTCAGCTTTCTGCCGTAAAACAGGTGTTCGACGAGTGCGACTTTTCGGGGGCGGAGCTTATATCGCTCGCAAAAAAGCAAGAGGAAATTTTTACGCTCGAATCGGATAAACCTATCGTTTTAGAGCGGCGCGATTATTCGCTAAGGCTTTTGCAACGTCTGCGCGACGAGGCGCACCGCTTTGCGATAACTTATCATCGTTCTACTCGCCAAAAACGAAGTTTTCAAAGCGAGCTTTCAAAAATCGAGGGCTTGGGTAAAAAGAAAATCAACGACCTTTTAGAAAAATTCGGCAGCGTTTACGACATAGCCGCCGCTTCCGAAAGCGATTTGCGCGAGGTCGGCGGTATCGGCGAAAAACAAGCGCGCATTATAATCGAATATTTTTCCGATTCGAAAAAGGACGATAAAACGTAAAGCGTAAAAAATCGCAAAAATCGATTAAAAAACAAAAAACTCATTTTAAAATTACAAAAACATCGGCAAAATCTTGCCGATTTAGGAGAAAAATATGAGCAGATTATCCAAAAAAGCCGAAAAAGACACTCTTATTTTAAGCGTAAGCGAGTTCGGCGAAAAACTCTCGCTCGAAACCGTGTTCGAGGGGCGGGGCGAAATTTCGATTTCGTCTATAAGCGTATCTCGCCCCGGACTTCAGCTCGCGGGGTATTACAAGCACTTCGCAAACGATCGCGTTCAAGTAATCGGCAACGCCGAGCACGAATATTTGCGCTCGTTGGGCGTACAAGCGCGCCGAAAAAGTCTCGACGACTTATTTAAGTGCGACCTTCCGTGTTTGATAATTTCGCGCGGACTGGAATTTACTCAAGAAATGTTAGATGTGGCAAAGACGTATAATTGTCCGCTCTTCCGCTCCCCCGCGATAACTACCGTGCTTATTCACGACATAATGCTTTATTTAAACGACATGCTCGCGCCCACCACCGTGATTCACGGCGAACTTTTGGACGTTTCGGGAGTCGGCGTTTTAATAACGGGCGAGGCGGGCATCGGTAAAAGCGAAACCGCGTTGGAGCTTATAACTCGCGGGCATCGTATCGTCGCGGACGACTCCGTGCTCGTTAAAAACGCGGGCGACCTTTTAGTCGGAACTTGCCCCAATAAAATTCAATATTTTATGGAAGTAAGGGGCTTAGGCATTATCAACGTTAAAACCATGTTCGGATCGGGTGCCATTCGCCCCGAAAAAACCATAGATTTAGTCGCGCATCTGGTGCATTGGGACGAAAAACGCGAGTACGACCGCTTGGGCGACGAAAAAAATTCGGCTGATATTTTGGGCGTAAAAGTGCCCAAGCATATTATCCCGGTAAGCCCGGGACGCAATATTCCCGTAATTATCGAAACCGCCGCGCGTAAATTCAGACTCGAAGAATTAGGCTATAGCGCGCTCGACGAGCTGATTTCGCTCAGTTTTTCGGATAAAAAGGATTAAAAGCGCTTTACAAAATCGGATTTAGCTTGTTTTGTTCGGTTTTTTGTGCGCAAAAATCACTTTTTTTAACGTCGAGGAATACAATAATCGGGCAAACGGTATTTTTAATGAATTCGCCTTATGCAACGATAAGCCGTAGCGCGCTTAAAAATAACGCGAAAATACTGCGCGAGTTGTGCGCTCCAGCTCGATTTTACGCCGTGATAAAGGCAAACGCCTACGGTCACGGACTTATTGAAACAGCCCAAATTATAGAGAATTTTGTCGACGGATTTTGCGTAGGTACGGTCTCGGAGGGCGCAACTTTAAGGCTTGCGGGTATAAAAAAGCCCGTTTTATGCTTAATTCCGCCTGCTTTGTGCGAGTTTTATCGCGCCGAGGCTTATAACTTGCAAATTTGCGCGCAAAGTTTAAGCGCGCTGAAAATGATTTGCGAGTATTCCAAAATCAAAACGCCCCCGAAGTTTCATTTAGCGGTAAACACCGGAATGAATCGTTTGGGGATAAATGTCGACGAAGTTTCCGCGGCGGCAAAGGTTATAAAACAAAAATCGTTGCCGCTTTGCGGCGCGTTTTCGCATCTTTATCGCGCGGACGATTATTGTTCCTCTAAACGCCAACTCGAACTTTTTAAGGCGGCAAACTTACTTAAAACCGAGTTTCGCGGGGTTGAATTGCATATTTCTTCGAGCGGCGGACTGTTTTTGGGTAACGACTTCAAGCTTGACGCGGTGCGAGTCGGACTTGCGTTATACGGCTACGGCGGCGCAAAAAACGGAGTAAATATCGGACTTAAGCCCGCGCTTAAAATTTACGCGCCTATTCTTCAATCGCGCAAAGTATCTGCGGGCGAGCACTTGCTTTACGGGGATTTTTGCTTAAAAACTGCCGAAAACGTGCATATTTTAAGCTACGGCTATTATCACGGCGCGGCAAGCGCACCGTTCGATTTACTTAACTTTCCGTGCATGAACGTAAGCTCCGTTAAATCGCGGGCGGAAAATCCTTGCGACGAACGAGAAAACGCGATTTGCGTGTGGAACGGCGAAAATCCCGCTTGCGATTTTTCGGGCTCGCAAATTTATAGAGCACTGACAAGCGCTTCGGAGCTTAGAAAATTTTACGTCGAATAGAAATTTTAATATAAATTTACGTTAAAAACATTTTTCGGCTTTAATATAAAATAAATTTAAAGTCGCTTTGGCGGCGGGAGAAAATTATGCGTATAATCGCGGGCAAATACAAGGGCAGAAAGCTTTTTGGTTTCGAGGGCAAGGATATTCGCCCCACGTCCGATAGGGCGCGCGAAGGGCTTTTTTCGGTTTTACAATTCGAAATCGAGGGCAAAAGTTTTCTAGATGCCTTTTGCGGGAGCGGTGCCGTCGGGTTAGAGGCGTTATCGCGCGGAGCGAATCGGGCGGTTTTGGTCGACGCGAGTAAGACTTCGTGCGAGCTTGCGCGCAAAAACTGCGCCGCTTTAAACGCCGACGCGTGCGTGGTTTGCGAAAACGCGCTAGATTATTTGCGCCGCACAAACGAGCGTTTCGATATTATATTTTTAGATCCGCCTTATAAATACGAAGGCTCGTTCGAGGCTCTCGAAATTATATCGCGCCGCGGACTTTTAAATAAAAACGGCGTTTGCGTTATCGAACGCGAAAGTGCCGATAATCGACTTATAGACGGACTTTTTATCGAAAAAGTTAAAAAATACGGCATAGCGAAACTCACTTTTTACAGAAAATGCGACGACGAAACGTGCGTTTTTGCCGGCAGTTTCGACCCCGTAACGAAGGGGCATATAGCCGTAGTGAAAAGCGCGTTGAAAAAGTATAAAAAGGTTATAGTGGCTCTCGGCGTCAATTCCGAAAAAAAATACACGTTTTCAAAAAAAGAACGGCTTGAAATGTTATCCGCCGCGTTTGACGGCGTAAGCGGGGTTGAAGTCGTCGATTTCGACGGACTTTTAGTCGACTTTTTGCGAGATCGTAAAGTGCGTTTTAACGTGCGCGGAATTCGCGACGAAAAAGACGAGCTTTACGAAAACGAAATGCTTGACTTTAATCAAAAACTTTACCCCGAAATGATAAACGATTATATAACTTGCGCAGAAGAACTGAAATCGGTCAGCTCCACGGCGGCTAGAAATGCGCTAATTGCGGGCGATTCCGTCGAAAATATGCTTCCGAGCGAGGTCGAAAAGCTCGCCAAAACTTATTTAGAGCGCAAAAATTCGCTACTTTGATAAATAGTGTCAAAAAATAATAGATATCACCAAAAACAACGAACGGCTAACCTTTATTAGCGATTAATTAACAGAGGACGAAATGAAAAAAGTCGAAAACGAAAACAATTTAAATATGTTCGACGACGGACTTGCTAGATCTTCGGCAAATAGCGCGTCGGGATTTTCGGAAAGAGGCTCGGGCGTGGTCCCGCTTGCCGAAAGAATGAGACCGCAAAGCTTGCGCGAGTTCGTAGGGCAAAGTCATATCGCGGAAGACGGCAGTCTTTTGCGCCGCGCCATTATGCTCGACAGATTGGGCAGTTGCATTTTTTGGGGACCTCCGGGGTGCGGCAAAACGACTCTCGCAAACATAATAGCCGCCTCTACGAGCGGTTCGTTCGTTAAATTAAACGCGGTTTCGAGCGGGGTTGCCGACGTCAAGCGCGTTGCCGAGCAGGCGACCGAAACGCTCAAGCTTTACGGCAAAAAAACGTATCTTTTGTTAGACGAATGTCACAGATTCAATAAAACGCAGTCTGACTCGCTTTTGCCGTTAATCGAGCAAGGAACGGTTATTTTTATAGGCTCCACCACCGAAAATCCGTATGCTTCGATGACTCCCGCAATAGTTTCGCGATGCAGAGTATTCGAGTTTAAACGACTAACGCCCGACGACGTAAAAATCGCTTTGCGCCGTGCGCTCGGCGATAAAAAACGGGGGCTTGGCAATTATCTCGCCGAGGTCTCGGACGAAGCTTTAGAGCATATTGCCGTAACTTGCGGGGGAGATTTACGCGTAGCTTACAACGCATTAGAACTAGCCGTTTTAACGACACCCGCGGCAGAAGACGGCGTTATTAAAGTAGCGCTTAAGGACGCCGAACAGTCCATTCAGAAAAAAGCGCTTTCTTACGACGAAAATTTATATTACGACGTGCTTTCCGCGTTTTGCAAAAGTCTTCGCGGAAGCGATAGTTCCGCCGCGCTTTATTGGGCGCAGCGCTTGATTACCGGCGGGTGCGATCCGCTACTTATTGCGCGCCGCGTAATAGCGCATGCCAGCGAGGACGTGGGGCTTGCCGATCCGCAAGCAATGGTTATGGCGGTTTCCGCGCTCACGGCGATTAAAAACATCGGGTTGCCCGAGGGAATGCTTCCGTTATCGCAAGCGATTATTTACGTTTGTGAGGCTCCGAAGTCTAACAAAACGTATCTCGCTATGGCTAAAGCCGAGCAAGCCGCTAGGACGGTGCGCGACGACGTCGTTCCGCCTCACCTTAAAAACAGCGTTTACGCAAGCGAGCGAGATAAGGAGCTTTCGGCGGGATATAAATATCCGCACGATTACGGCGGGTTTGTCGAACAACAATATTTGCCCGATTCGCTCAAAAACGAGGTTTTTTACGAGCCGTCGGATAGCGGTTACGAGCAACAAATTCGCTTAATCAGAGAACAAAAAAAGCAAAAAAGTCAAAAATAGCGGCAACGAGAACGGCGACGATGGCGGAAAGACGGTAAAAACGGCAAAAATTTATCGCTATTTGCGATTTTTTAGCTCGCGAGAAAGCCTGTTGTGTTTGTTTATCAGTTCCAACATGTTTTTAGAAGCCTCCGTTCGTTTTTCGGAGGCTAAATTTTTTGCCGTCGAAAGGTCGATTTTTTCCTTCGGCTGTTTTTTCGCGCGCGGAGCGGCTACTTGAGGCTTCGGAGAAAGCGCGTCGCAAAAGGGATTATAAGTTTTCGCGTAACTTTTTTCGTCGCTGAAAAAAAGCGACGGTTCGCCGTTTTTTGCGCTTTGCAGCGGGACGTTATGAGGTTGCTCGCCGATATTTTTTGCCGAGTATTCCTTGATATTTTGCATATTTTTGTTAGTCGTCGAATTTTCTGCGGCGTTTTGCGCGTTTTTTGTTTTATTCAAGTCGTTTTCGGAATTTTTTTCGGCGTTTTTGCCGTTTACTGCGGACTGAAGCCTCTGTAAAAAATCGATTATGCCTTTATTTTCCATTTATATATTTCTCCGTTAAATTTTTTCGTCGTTATTTTACTTTTTTTTTTAGGCTAAAACGGCGGCTTAGCCCGAATTTTGTTTTAACTTTGCCGAGAGTCATTTGTTATCTTGTTATATTTTTGCGAAACTCGGTAAAAAAACGATAAAACTCGAGCAAAAATTACTTCTGAATAAAATTTATGACGAAAAAAACTTTAAAATAACCGTATGCACGCAAAAAACGATTGATTATTTCTCGGTTTTGGTATATAATATACGAGTGTATTATCGGATAGCGCTGTCCAAGGCGCGATTTTCACGACTACGCGAGCGCATATATCCGCGTTTCGGGCGCCAATTCGCGCGTTTTTGCGGGCGGCGCTTTATTAAAAGCAACTTTTTTCACTGAGAGGAGTAACAAAATGAAAAAGCTAATTACGCTTATCGTCGTTTGCATTTTATGCATGGCAACGTTTTTTGCGGGGTGTCAATCTACGGGCTATTCCAACAAGCTCGGCGGTTTTGACGGAGAGGTTTCGTCTAACGGCGGTTCTGTCGTCGTTAAGGGCGATTACGTTTATTTTATCAACGGCGTTGCCGAATATACCGATTCTAACGAATACGGCTCCGTATCGACGGGCTGTCTCGTAAGAATCAAGAAGTCGGATTTAGCCGAGCCCGACGGCAAGGCGGAAATCGTAATTCCTTCGCTTTTCGTAGCGGGCGATAAAACCGCGGGTTTTTGGATTTTCGGCGACGAAGTATTCTACGCAACCCCGACTACCGCTAAAAACCAAGCCGGCGTTATCGAAAACAGCAAGCTCGACTTTGTAAAAACTTCGCTTTCGGGCGATAAGTCGGTTATTTTAACCACGGTCGACAGCAATTCCACTTCTTATCGCTACGTTCAATCGGGCAGCACTGTTTACCTCGTTATGCAAACCGTTAACGAAGACGACGAAAGCGTTATTGAAGTATTTGACGCTTCGGCGGGCAAGTCCGTCGCTATGACCGACGCTATTACCGCCGCAATTTTCTGCGACGACAATTCGGCTTTAACGGTTTATTACACCGCCGCCGTTCATAACGAAGAACTCGACCAAGACGAAGATTATAACGAAATCCGCGCCGTCGTTATCGGCGGAAGCGACGTTAAAACCGACGAAGTAGTTCTTTCGGGTAAGGGTTCCATCGCCGATAAGGATAGCGATTTCGGCATATCGGGTGCTACTTTCACTTTAATAACGGATACTAAAGACGTGCTTTACTTTAAAGCCGCTTTACTCGATAAAACCACGACCGAAAGCGTTAAATATTACGCGCTTAAAAAAGCGGACGGCTCTCTCGTTTCTTTGGCGGACGGCATCACTTCTACTTTGGCGGAAACCGTATTTGCTTCCACTTCTTTCTTTATCGACGAACACACTATCGTTTATTTAGATTCCACTCACGGAATTTTGAAGTACGATTACGAAAATAAGGACGAAGAAGCCAGCTCTAAACGCTCTGTTTTATACGTAGACGACGACGTTCTTTCTTATACCGCGCGCTTTATCAGTGGTGATTATTTGTATCTCACCGATTCTTCGTCTTATTATTATCGCATTAACCTTACCAAGCTTTTGGCGGGCGAAAAGGGCGTTGAACCTCAAACCGTAAGCGTGCTTTCGAGCTCTACCGATTGGTATCTTCCCGAAATCGTCGACGATAAATACATGTTGTCGATTTACACTTCGGATCCTTACTATTCGTTAGTTTTCGTCAGCGACGTTACCAAGGAATATACCGATGAAGAAATCGACGCTATACACGAAGCTTCTCGCGATGCAATCGCAGACAACTATAAGTTATGCGCTTCTGTAAGAGATAGCGCTTTAACCGAAAAGCTTACTACTTATCTCGACGATACCTATCCCGAAGAAGACTAATAACAATCGATAAAAACAATAAAAACACCGAGGCAAAATAACAGCCTCGGTGTTTTTATTGTTTTCACTCGTCATCTTGAGCGAGCGTTAGCGAGTCGAAAGATCTCGTTGAAGTAATCCGCAAGTAATCAAGCAAGATTTTGACCCCGACTTCGAGGCTTGCGCCTCTTCGTTCAGAATGACCTGTGAAACTAGTGCTTGCGCGCATCATAAATCAGTCAAGATCTTTCGACTACGAACCTTCGGTTCTCCGCTCAAGATGACTTTTAAAAAACAGCCGCTTCGAACGACAAGGAACTATACCGCGCCATAAAAAACACAAAACACACCCCCCGCCGAAGTAGCCGATAATCGACCTATAGGCGGGGATTTGTATTTTTTAAAGGGGGTTATTTTATCGAAATCAGAGAGCAGTAGGCGGACGAAGCGATGCCTTCCTCTCTGCCGACGATGCCGATTCCCTCTAGGGTAGTGCACGTTATTCCTACGGCGGATATCGGTAAGCTCAGCTCCTTTGCTAAACTTTCGCGTATGGCGTTTACGTATGGCGAAAGTTTGGGTTTTTGCGCTTGAATAACGGCAGAAACGTTGTGTGGAATATAGCCTTCCGCTTTTATCAACCTTAGAACCTCTTTAAGTAGAGTTAAACTGCAAACGTCTTTATATTTTTCGTCTTTGTCGCTAAAATAATAGCCTATGTCTCTTAACCCCGCCGCCGATAAAAGCGCGTCCATAACGGCGTGAGTTAAAACGTCGGCGTCGCTGTGACCTAAAAGCCCTTTATCATGCGGAATTTCAACGCCGCCCAAAATGAGCTTGCGCCCGATATCGAAAAGATGAAGGTCGAAACCGGTGCCGACTTTCAAGTCGCGCTTTGGCGAAAAATCTTCGGGATAAGTTAGCTTTTTGTTGCTAATATCCCCCGCGATAACGTGCGCGGGACGAATGTATCGCGAATAAACTCCCGATTCGTCCGTATAAAGCGAGGCTTCTCCGTTTCGAGAGGCTAAATCATAGGCTCGCAAAATGTCCTCGGTGAAAAAACCTTGGGGGGTTTGAACCGCGCACCTACGCGCGCGCGTACATTTTATAATATTACCGTCGTCGTCTAAATCGGCGACCGAATCGACGCAGGGCAAAGCGGTTATCGCACTGCCGAAGCTTAAGACTCCGTTTATGCAGTCGGCTATAATCTTTTTGCTCACGAAGGGGCGCGCGCCGTCGTGTATTAAAACCACGTCGCCGCTAGCCGCGTTTAGCGCCTCTAAAACGGAAAGCGCTCTGGTAGTCCCGCCCAAAACGACTTTGGCGGGAGTTTTTTGTTTTTCGGCTATTTTTTTTATTTCCTCGTAATCGTTTGCGGAGGACGTAAATATTATTTCGTTTATGCGCTCGTCTTCGTCAAAGGGGCGCGCCGTAGCTTCAAGCACTGTCGCGTCGCCTAGTTCTTTCACTTTGACCAAAAGCTTGTTTTTGTCAAATCCCGCGCGCTCGCCTTTGCCCGCCGCGGCTATTATCGCCGTGACTTTAAGAGGGAAAAGTTCGGTTTTCGGGGCGGAGTATCCGTTTTTCTCATTATCCATATATAGAACCTCGCTAGTCGTTGATAATTTCGTACATCGAAGCGGCTTCGTCTTTTTTGACCGTTTCTTTCAAAGCCTTTACCGAAAACTTAAGCGCGCCGCCGCCTATCCTAAGTTCTACCACGTCGCCTTCTTTGAGATTATACGAGGGTTTTACGTCCTTGCCGTTTACCGAAACTCTGCCGCCGTTACATGCGTCGTTTGCGACCGTTCTGCGCTTTAATATGCGCGAAACTTTTAAAAATTTATCGATTCTCATAATATTCCTCTGATATTTTCTTTTGATATTTCCGTTTTAGTACTCAAAAACGCTAAAATTTTTTTTAACGAGCCGTTATTTTTTTCACTCGAGCAAAAGTTACAAAAAACGCCGCAAAAATCGCTTGCAAAAAATCGCAAAAAAGCGAAAAAACGTTTGACATAAGCTTTGCTTTGAGTTATAATATTAAAATGCTACAATTCTATAATTGTCTCATTATGCCTTCAGGGTAGGTTCCGAGGGTGAAAAACGCAGACAGTAAGGGTGATAAGCATCTTTGAATCACTTGTATTATACACCAAATGCGCGGCAAACGCAAGGCTGCGCGGGCGTATTTTGCATTTTTATTAAAAAGGAGTGTATTTAATGACACGCAATTTGCGAACGGAAAAATTTGGCAGGGTTGAGAGAAAAACTTTTTCGAGAATTAAGGAAGTTCAGCCTATTCCCGACCTTATCGAAATCCAGAAGGACTCGTACGATACTTTTATCAACGAGGGAATTCAAGAGGTTTTTGAGGATTTTTCTCCCATAACCGACTTTTCGGACCACTTCGAGCTTTACTTTTTAAATCATACGCTCGGAACGGAGCCTAAATACAGCGAAAAGGAATGCCGCGACCGCGACGTTAACTACGCCGTAAAGCTTAGCGTTAAGGTTCGCCTCGTAAATAAGGTGACCGGCGAAATCATCGACCGCGACGTGTTCATGGGCGAGCTTCCCAAAATGACGGAAACGGGTTCGTTTATCATAAACGGCGCCGAAAGAGTTGTCGTTTCGCAGCTTGTAAGAAGTCCCGGTGTTTATAACGGAGTCAAGCTCGACCGCTCGGGTAAAAAACTTTTCGACACCACCGTTATACCTAACCGCGGCGCATGGCTCGAGTACGAACAAGATTCGCAAAACGTGTTGTGGGTGCACGTAGACAGGACGCGTAAAATAACCGCGACCATACTTCTTCGCGCGCTCGGGTTCGGTTCGGACAGAATGCTTTCCGAGCTTTTCGCGGACGACCCGATGATTTTGGCAACCATGGAAAAAGACGTTGCCAAGAGCGAAAACGAGGGCTTGTTCGAACTTTACAGAAGATTACGCCCCGGCGAAGTCCCCACGGACGAAGCCGTTAAGCAACATCTTAAAAACCTTTTCTTCGAAACCAAGCGTTACGACCTCGCTAAAGTGGGCAGATATAAATACGACAAGCGTCTTAACATGGGCGTGCGTCTTATCGGTCTTACTTCTTACGACAACATAGTAAACGACGACGGCGAGCTTTTGGTTTCTAAGGGCGAAGTTTTCACCTACGAAAGCGCGAAAAAGGTACAAAACAGCGGCATAAACGAAGTTTTTGTTTCGGTAAACGGCAAGCCGCATAAAATGATAGCGAACAACGCTGTCGATTTCGAGGCGGTTACGGGCTTGAATCCGAGAATTTTCGGGCTTATAGAAACCGTTCATTATCCCGTGCTTAAATTTTCTAAGCTCGTTCGCGAATATGCGGACAAAGCGGGCGTAGAAGAAACCGCGGAACACTTCGTCAACGAAATCAACGACCTCTATTATACTCGCGAAACCATTGTTCCCGAGGGCGTGGAAGAAAGACAAGAGGACAGAAAACAAGCCGAAAAGCGCAAAATTCAACGCAATCGCTTCGTAGAAGCTTGCCAAAGCTTTTGGGAAATCATGGACGACAAAACTCAAAGCGGCTCGCAAGAAAAAATCACTTTCGAGCAGAAAAAACTCGTTCGTCCGCTTCTAGATAAATTAAATCATAAGCATATAACCGTAGACGATATCGTGGCTACGGTATCGATAAACATCGATTTGACTCACGGCATCGGCACTACGGATAATATCGACCACTTGGGCAACCGTCGCGTTCGTTCGGTGGGCGAGCTTTTGCAAAATCAATTCAGAATAGGCGTCGCGCGCTTAGAAAGAGTTATTAAGGAAAGAATGTCTACTCAAGACCCGAAAGAAATAACTCCTGAAGCGCTTATCAACGTACGCCCCGTAAGTTCGGCGATTAAAGAATTTTTCGGTTCTTCGCAGTTGTCGCAATTTATGGATCAAACCAACCCGA
>CAYVKZ010000035.1:0-18136 GCA_964452295.1 uncultured Acidiphilium sp. | reverse complement strand
CTAAATGGGTTGAGGGCGAAACGCAATGCAATCACATGTGGTCGCAATGGACAGTGGGTGTTGAGCCTACTTGCTCGGCAGAAGGCAAACAAGGTCGCTACTGCTTAAAATGTAGCAAAACCGAGGTCGAAACTCTTCCGAAACTCGAGCACGACGGGGTTTTAATTAGAGAAACGCCGTCGACGTGTACGACTACGGGGCAAAAAGAAATTCACTGCCGTTATTGCGACAAGGATTTTTCTGAAGTAATTCCCGCGCTCGGACACGACTTCGAGCTTAAAAGCGAAACGCAAGCCGCTTGTGAAGCTCAAGGCGAACGCGTATATGTTTGCACTCACGACGAAACGCATACGTATAACGAGATAATTCCCGCACTCGGGCACAATTACGAGTTCTTAAGACAAACGGCTCCCACATGCACCGAAAAGGGCGAAATCGTGTATAAATGCTCGAACTGCGGCGGAACCGAAACGCTCGTAATCGACGAACTCGGGCATTCCTTAGGCAACGACGGAAAGTGCGCGAATTGCGATTATCAAAGTGAAAAACACGAGCATAAATACACAACCGAAATAGTTGCGCCTACTTGCTCGTCCGTCTGTTATACTTATCACGAATGTTCTTGCGGACTTAGCTATAAAGATAATTATATCGAACAATTAGCGCATAAGTGGAACGACGGCAAAATAACAGTCGAGGCAACTTGCGCTAAAGACGGCGTAATGCAATACTCTTGCACGCGCGAGGGTTGCACCGCTAAATACGACGAAGTAATAAAAGCGGATCATAATTGGAGCGAAACAAAAACCGAACCCGCCACTTGCTTATATGACGGAAAAATTTACAAAACCTGTCTTGTTTGCGGTGCCGAAGACGTAGAAGTTATTCCCGCCGCCCACACTTGGCAAACGACCGAAGTCATAAAACAAGCTACTTGTACCGAAAAAGGCAAAGAAAGCCGTAAATGCTCCGTTTGCGAAAAAGAAGAAGATTTTGAAATCGACGCGCTCGGGCATAATTATAAAAACGGCGTTTGCACGCGTTGCGGCGGCAAGTTCATCGATAACGTTACCCCCGACAGCGAACACCCCACTTACGGCATGTATTTCGTAATCGACGATATCAAGAGCGCTTACGGACCTAATATAATTAACGAATACGGCGTGCTCTTACACGTAAACGAGGGCGCTAAGCTTAACCGCGTTGCCGTATACTTAACCCAAGAAGGCAACATGTGGCGCCGCTGTATCGCGTGCACCGGTACTAATATCGAATATGCGATTTACGTTCCTTATCTTTCTTATTACGAAGATATTTATTACACAGGTTTAAACAATCGCGGCATAAACACCTTTGCTCTTTCTAAGGGTAAAGACGGAATTTGGCGCTACAGCGAATACGCGACCATCGGCGTTAACCTCGAGGACTACAAAGGCAACTTGCTTTTAAGCCTTTACGATATAGGTCAAGCGGGCGCTAAAACTCGAATTTTCGACGATTTAGCCGAAATGAAGGCTTGGCTTAAAGGCTACGACGCAGATCACGTTCACACCGAAGTAACCGACGCGGGCGAAGCGGCTACTTGCACTAGCGGCGGTTACACCGCGGGCAGTCATTGCTCCGAATGTGGCGAGATTATCGCTAAGCGCGAATTTATCCCCGCGCTTGGGCATGACTTTGAATTAGGCGTTTGCTCTCGCTGTAGCGCGCTAGATTCTAATTATGGCAGTAAAGGCTTAAGCTATACTTTAAACGCAGATGGCGAAAGTTATTCTGTTTCGGGTATAGGGACTTGCACCGATACCGATATCGTTATCCCTGCTATTTATAACGAAAAACCTGTTACAGAGATTGGATCTCAAGCATTTTTGGGAGCGCAAATTACAAGTGTTATTATTCCGGATAGCGTTACTTCTATCTGCTATCAAGCGTTTTATGGTAGGTACGATTTAACAAAGGTAACTATAGGCAAAAATGTTACCCAAATCGGATACGAGGCATTTAGATCTTGTGGCATGTTTAGCATTACTATTCCCAAAAACGTTGCTTATATCGGTGGAATTGCGTTCAGTAATTGCGTTAACCTTGAAAACATAACCGTAGATGAAGGCAATACAAAATATCATAGCAAAAATAATTGTTTAATAGAAAACGAAAGTAAAACTTTAATATTAGGTTGTAAAAATAGTATAATACCCGATGATGGTTCCGTTACGTCTATCGGTGAGAGGGCATTTTGGGGATGTACCGAGGTGTTAAAACTAACAAATATTGATATTCCCAACGCTATTACTTCTATCGGTAATTATGCGTTTTCAGGTACCAGTTTAACAAGCATAACTGTTCCTGATAGCGTCGTTTCAATTGGCGAAGAAGCATTTTCTTGTTGTCAAAGTTTGGCAAGTCTTAATATAGGCAAAAACGTTAGATCTATTGGCACTCAGGCTTTTAGACAGTGTGGAGCTCTTGAAAGCATAACAGTAGCCGAAGCGAACACCGAATATCATAGTGAAAACAACTGTTTAATAGAAACGTGGAATAAAAATCTAATTAGGGGTAGCAGAAATAGTATAATTCCCGATGATGGTTCCGTTATTTCTATCGGTGATTTTGCGTTCCACTGTTGCGACGGTTTAACAAGTATAATTATTCCCGATAGTGTTACTTCTATTGGTAAAGGGGCGTTCTATGGTTGCTATGGCATAACAAGCGTTATTATAGGCAATAGCGTTACTTCAATTGGGGAATATGCGTTCAAAGGTTGCGGAAAAAATCTTGAAAGCATAATTGTAGCGGAAGAAAATACAAAATATCATAGTAAAGACAATTGTTTAATAGAAACCGAAAGTAAAACTTTAATATTAGGTTGTAAAAACAGTATAATACCCGATGACGGTTCCGTTACTTCTATCGGTAATTCGGCGTTTTATTTGTGCGAAGCTTTAACAAGTATAACTATTTCGGACAGTGTTACTGCTATCGGTGATTCGGCGTTTTATTGTTGTCATGCCAATGAAATAAAATTTAATGGGACGGTTACACAATGGAATGCTATTGAAAAAAGTGATTGTTGGAATTATAGCCTTTACGCAAAAAAAGTGGTTTGTACCGACGGCGAAGTCGAGTTGTAACTTTATTAAGTGATTTATTTAAGGTTTTGCTCAGTTTTTTACGAAAAAAACTAAGCAACTATATTATGCTAGGAGATGAACGAAAGTGAAAAACGAACAGACAGAAAATGTAAAAAGCAAGAAAAAGGGCAATAAAAAAATCTTTATATTTTTGTTGCTTGCGGTTGTTATAATAGTAGCTGTTATTTCCATAATTCCCAAAGGTGAAAACGTTGACATTGACGCTAACGGAATAAAATATGCGCTAAACAACGACGGCAACAGTTATTCGGTAGTCGGAATCAAAGAAGATAATGCTAATGCTAGTATTGTTATTCCGTCCGAATATAATTCTAAGCCGGTTACGGCTATTGCGGAAAGAGCGTTTTGTTTACGCGAAGAGCTTAAAAGTATTACTATACCCGAAAGTATTGTTTCAATCGGCGTCAATGCCTTTAGCGACTGCCGCTCGCTCACGGAAATAAAGTATAATGCGACAGAATGTTCAAAGTCGGATTATAATTATAATATCTTTAATTACGGCGGGCAAAACGGAGAGGGAATAAAGGTGATCGTCGGTGCTAACGTTAAGATAATTCCCGATTATTTGTTTTATTCGAAATATTCCGATTCGGCTTCTAAAATAACGGAAGTGGTTTTTAGCGAGGGTTCTGTGTGCGAAAGCATAGGGTGTAGCGCGTTTGAAAATTGTAGTAGCCTAAAAACTATCAATATTCCAAACGGAATTGTTAAAATAGATAGTAACGCTTTTAAAGATTGCAGTCTACTTGAAAATGTCGATATTCCTAGCACTGTTAACGATATCGGAGTTTCGGCGTTTGAAGGATGCAGTAGTATCGTTAGCGTTACTATTCCCGATAACCTTAGTTCAATAAAAAAAGATACGTTCGCGGATTGCATCGGACTTGTCGACCTCGTTATCGGTAACGGTGTCGAGTCTATCGACGATGGCGCGTTCTCGGGTTGTAACGCACTTAAAAATATCAGCATAGGCAGTAAGCTTTCGTCTTTAAGCGTAGGCTCCGCATTTTTTAGATGCAGTAATATCGAAACAATAAACATGGCAAGCGAAAACACTAAATATCATGTCGATAACAATTGCTTAATAGAAACGGCAACTAAAAAACTTGTTTTCGGCTCTAAAAATAGCGTTATTCCTACCGACGGCAGCGTTACGGCAATCGGACATTCCGCATTTCGTTACAGGGGCGTAGAAAGAATGAATATTCCCGACTGTATTGTCAGTATCGGAAGTTATGCGTTTGAATACTGCTCTGAGCTTATTGAAATCCATATCCCCGATAGCGTTACGACTATAAGTAGCGGAGCTTTTAGGGGGTGTCAAAAACTTACCGGTATTACTATTCCAAAAAACGTAGCAAGTATCGAAAATGATTCGTTTAACGAATGCAGTAATCTTTCACGCATAAACGTCGATCGCGAGAATCTTAAATATCATAGCGACGGCAATTGCTTAATCGAAACTGACAAAAAAACTTTAGTTCTCGGTTGTAAAAACAGCGTGATTCCAGCCGACGGCTCTGTTACCATAATAGGGAACAATGCCTTTTACGGTTGTCATAACTTAACGAATATAACTATTCCTTATAAAGTCACAACTATAGGTTTTTATGCTTTTTCAAATTGCTATAAGCTAAGAAGTATCGTTATTCCGGAAAACGTCAGCAGCATAAACAAGGATGCTTTTTCGAATTGCTATAACCTTGTAGAAGTAATAAATAAAAGCAATCTTTATATCGGAAAAGGCTCGTACAGCGTTACTTATGGCAGTCTTGGCGAATACGCCATCGTCGTTCATGAAGGAGAAAGCAAAATCGTTGATAAAAACGGATTTTTATTTATCACCGATGAAGACGCTAATAAAAATTATTTAATAGGCTACGACGGAAACAATTCTAACCTTGCATTGCCCGACGATTATAACGGCGAAACTTATGAAATATATAGATACGCTTTCGAATATTTGGACGATTTAAAAAGCGTAGACATACCTAAAAATGCTGTCGTAATCGGCTCGTCGTCTTTCAGAGGTTGTAGTCAGCTAACCGACGTCAACATCAAAGTCGGCGTCGAAATTATCGGAAATTACGTATTTGCCAATTGCGATAATTTAAAAAGCATTACTCTGCCAAATACTATTGAATTGATTGTTTATGATGCGTTCCAAAGTAGCAACATAACGGAAATTAAATTCAACGGAACTGTTGCAGAGTGGAACGCTATTGAAAAAAATAATGGATGGAATAATGGCTTGAAAGCAACTAAAGTTATTTGTACCGACGGCGAAGTCGAGTTGTAAAAAATAATTTGATAGCAAGATAGCATAAAAATAGTAAAAAAGCCCGCTAATGCGGGTTTTTTGTGCCTTTTACTGAGTTTTAGGTCATCTTGAGCGAGCGTTTTTTTAATACGTCATCCCGAGCGTAGTCGAAAGATCTCGTCGAAATAATCCGTAAGTTCTTTAACAAGATTCTTCGGCGCGCTCGTTTCTTGACTTACAATAAAAATGCGATTCTTAAAATTATCTAACAAAAACCGTTGACGTTTTTACTTTTGTAGGGTATAATAATTATGGGTGATGAAAATGAGCGTACTTGCAGCTTTGCTTTTTAGAGAAGAAAATCGAAATGAAAATATGATAGCCGAGTATAGTCGCGAGCTGAAAACTCTACCGAAAGGCAGTATAAAACCAAAGAAAATTAAAGATAAAATCTATTATTATTTGACCTTTAGAGAGGGAGATAATGTTATCACTAAATACGTCGGTAAAGACGAAGAATCTTTAGATTTAATCCGAGAACAGCTTGCGAGAAGAAAGCAAGTAGAAGAAATAATCAAAAAACTCAAAGAAGAAAAAGCAAAAATCAAGAAGATGGAGGCTGTATTATGATTTTATATCACGGCAGCAATGTGGCTGTCGCGCAGCCGAAACTCATTGAGCAAAATAGATTTTTGGATTTCGGCTACGGTTTTTATACTACCGCCAATAAAAAGCAAGCGGAAAACTTTGCACAAAAAGTTGTAGTTCGCAGAGGCGGCAAACCCATTGTGAACGAGTATGAACTTGACGAAAACGCGCAGACTAATTTATTGAAAATTAAGAGGTTTTCTGCGCCCGACGAGGAATGGTTGGACTTTGTTTCCGCGCACAGAAACGGAACTTATGACGGAGAACGATATGACTTGATTATCGGTGCGGTCGCAAACGACGATGTATATAGAACGCTTCAAGTTTATTCAACGGGTTTGTTGACGAAAGAACAAGCACTTGAAACATTAAAAGTCAAGAAGTTATTTAATCAATATGTGTTTGCGACCGAAGAAGCTCTTGCACTCTTAAAATTCGTTGAAGCAAAAGGGGTGTGAATATGGACGAAAAATTTAATTCTATATTGAGTATAACATTGATACCGCAAACAGTCGCTTTGATAGCCGAAAAAGAAGGACTTGATGATATAACCGCCGTGAACGAGTTTTATCAGTCCGAAGTTTATGATTTACTGTCAAATGAAGAAACGAAAATGTGGCATTACAGTCCGATGACTGTCTATATGATGTGGAAACACGAAAAAGAGTCGGGAGAAATAGCTTTTCCGGAGGAATAATATATGAATAAAGAATTACCGTTTATCGTGCTTTGCGTAGAGGAATATAAGCATAACAAAGGAATGACCGGTAAGGAAGTTATGAATTTGTTTAATCAATATTCCGTATGCGAGTACATTCAATCGTTTTACGAAGTGTTGCACACCACAGGAACAAGATATATCGTAAACGACATAGATTTGTATATTAAATCTCGTCAAACGGCGTAACGTTTAAATCTCATCGGCAAAAAACAGATAATCTAAACAACGACAATCCTTCAGTCAACAACAAAAAAAGCGGGCTTTTCGGCTCGCTTTTTTACTTCTTTTTTCTTTTAATTATGCGCTAAATATTTTTAGGTAAGTTTGTTTTTAGGGCGGAAAGGTGTTCGTTTTGTCCTTCGGTTTTTAAACAAAAATTGTCGTTATCGCAAATTACTTCGCTTACCGATGCGTTCGGTGCCCAAGGGATATTTTTCGCCTCCGAAAGCGGAATATTTTTAAAAAAACAAAAACAAGAGCGGATAACGGCGGCATGCGTAAATATTGCAATCGTTTGTCCGTCGGATTGTTTTGCTATGTTTTTTAGTGCGGATATTGCTCGGTTTTGAACCGCTTGCAAGTTTTCGCCGCCCGTGCAACGCGCGTTTCCTATGTCGTTTCGCCAAAGCAAAAATTCTTCGGGATAAAGCGAAAAAATCTCTGCGGGAGTTTTTCCTTCCCAAAGCCCTGCGTTAATTTCTTTTAAGCCGTCGCTAGTAATTATCGGTAGCTTAAACAGCTCGGAAAGCGGCTCGGCAGTTTGAACCGCCCTCAAAAGCGGGCTTGAATAAATCGCGTTTATATCATAATTTTTGCGTATAAATTCGGCGGTTTGCCTTGCTTGCTCTAAACCTTCGGGCGCGAGCGGTACGTCCGATTGCCCGGTCATGTAGCCTTGTTTGTTGGCTACGCTGTAGCCGTGTCTTACAATAATAAAGGTCGTCATAATTTCACCGAGGAAAGGCGTTTTGATATATATTTCGATTATAGACGTTTTTTAATAAATTGTCAAGGCGAAGCCGTGCAAACTCGTTTAAAAGGCGAAAGTTTTGATTTTTATTTGCAAAAATATGCGAAAAAACAATTTTTAAGCAAAGTCGGTTTTGAACGAATAAAAGCATAAAACGATAAATTTCGCGCATAATGCTTTTATGAAAAAGCGCGGAATTATTATAAAAATTACAAGCGTTTTAGTCGCGGCGTGTTTTTTTGCGCCGCGTTTTTTGATATTTTCGAAATTCGATTTAGCAAGCGAACGCAATTCCGCGGTTTGCTTTTTAATGACCGAAAAATCCGAGAAACCCGAAAAGCTTGAGAAAATCGAGAGTGTGGAAAAAACCGAAGAAACTCAAAAAACGCAAAAAATACAAGGAACGCAAAAAACACAAGAGGAAGCGGGGCGTGAAAAAGGCGAATTTATAAAAAAACAGCTCGTTATAAAAACTCCTCGGGGCGAATATGAATATTTTTATCCGCAATTATCCTTCGTTTACGGCGAGCTTTCGCTTTTGGGGTTGGACGCAGAGGTCGAAAGAATATATTGCGACAATTATGTTCCCGCCGAAAACGCCGAGCTTCGTTTTACGCCGACCGCGCAAAAATGCTTTAATATTTTGCCCGAAAAGCGCGGCAAGGTTATAAAGAAGCAAAAAATAAAAAGTGCGATTTTATACGCTCTTTCACGCGGAGAGCTGAAAATCGAGCTGTTTTCCGAGCCGATCGAGCCGAAAATTAAGTCGGCTGAGCTTGAAAAGAAGTGTTTGTCGCGCTCTTTTTTTTCTACTTATTACGGTGCTTCGTCTAAAGAGCGCAAAAACAATATCGAGCTTGCCGCCGATGCGATAAACGGCACCGTTTTGCCTTGCGGGGGCGAGTTTTCGTTTAATAAAGTCGTAGGCGAGCGCACCGAGGAGCGGGGGTATTTGCCCGCAAAAATAATATCGGGCGGCGAATTCGTAGACGGCGTGGGCGGCGGCGTTTGTCAAGTTTCGAGCACTGTTTACAACGCGGCGCTTTTAGCGGGACTTTCGGTTACGGAATGGCATCGCCACTCTTTGCCCGTAAGTTACGTCAGTCCCTCGTTCGACGCGATGGTCAGCGGTACTTTTTGCGATTTGATTTTTAAAAACGACACGGAGAGCGAAATTTATATCGTTTGCCGCGCGGACGGCGAATACGTAAGCGCCGAATTTTTCGGAATTAAAAAAGAATACGATTATAAGCTTATTTCGCGAGTGCTCGAAACCATCGAACCGAAAATCGAATCAAAATACGACGAAACGCTTAAAAGCGGAGAAAAAAAGCAAGTGATTTACGCAAAAAAAGGCTTTAAAAGTGAGGGATATTTATGCGCTTATCGTGGTGAAAAACTTATATTTTCGAAAAAAATCAGAAGCGACGAATACCCCGCCGTTAACGGTTTGATAAAAACGGGGGATAAACTTTGAATCGATTATAAAAAAATTACAAAAAAAAATGAATATTATCTTTTAAACGAGTCAATAATTCATCGCGAAGTTTATTTAGCTTTTTATTACGAAAAATTTTTAAGGCAGGTTGTTTTTATGAAAAAACTTCGCATAACTTTTATTTGCTGTTGCATAATACTTTTAACTTCGATTTGCTTTGGCTGTTCGTCTTTATCTAATGGCTCTTTAAAAAACGAATCGCGCGAATATTTGCGTATTCACGTAAGAGCCAATTCTAATTCCGAAAAAGACCAAGCCGTAAAATACGAGGCTCGAGATTTAATAGTCGACTGCTTTGCCGAAAAGCTTAAAGACGTTAAAAGCAAAAACGAGGCAATAGCCGTTGTAAAAAGTTGCGAAAGTGCCGTTAACGGGCTTATAGAGGCACTTTTAAAAAGTCGCGGGTTCGATTACGGCGTTAAAATTCGAGTTGGTAACGAAGAATTTCCCACGCGCGTTTATAACGACGAGCTCGTTTTAGAGGCGGGCTATTACGACGCCGTTATCGTGGAACTGGGCGAGGCGAAAGGCGATAATTGGTGGTGCGTGGTTTATCCGCCGCTGTGTTTTACGCGGGGCGAAGACGTAACTTATCGCTCTAAAATATATGATTTTATAAAGGGATACAATAAAAAATAACGGCGCGAAAGAGCAAAGTTAACGCTTTTTCGCCCCTTATTATAAAAACGCCGCTATAGGCTTTTTAGGCGGCGCGCTTTAAAAACAGGAGGAAAATATGAAAAAAGCGTTAAAAACGATCGCCGTCGCGGCGGTATGCGCGTTAATTGCGTTGCCTTGCGGCGTTGCGATTTACAAGGTCGGTCACGAAAACCGCGAACCCGTTGCCGCCGTTGCGGTTATATCCAAGGGCAGTAGGGGCGAAACGGTGAAAACCATTCAGAAAAAGCTGAAAAGATGGGGCTACTACAGCGGCTCGATAGACGGAATTTACGGCTCGCAGACGGTGGCGGCGGTCAAGTATTTTCAGCGCAAAAACGGGCTTACGGCAGACGGAATAGTCGGCGCTAAAACGCTAGCCGCGCTTGGAATGTCGCAAAGCGCCTTAAACGGCTCTAGTAGCGGTTCGTCTAGCTCTTCGGGCGGGAGTGGTAGTTATTCTAATTCGGATATAAACTTGCTTGCTAGGCTCGTATACGGCGAGGCTCGCGGCGAAAGCTATACCGGGCAGATAGCCGTTGCCGCCGTCGTTTTAAACAGAGTTAAAAACAGTGCCTTCCCAAACACCATATCGGGTGTGATTTATCAGCCTTACGCCTTTACAGCCGTAAACGACGGGCAAATCAATCTTACGCCCGACCAAAAGGCGATAAACGCGGTTAAAGAGGCGATGAACGGTTACGATCCCACTTACGGCGCGTTGTATTATTACAATCCCGCCACAGCAACAAGCGCGTGGATATTCTCGCGCAAAACGACCGTGCAAATCGGTAGGCACGTGTTCGCCGTTTAAGGGTTAAGAGGTGAAATATGAACGAAAAGAAATTTAATAACGCAATCGAAAAAGCCGACGAGCTTGCAAAAAAATCTGCAAAAAACAGTGCGGAAAACCTTGAGAAAAACGAAGAAAAAACTTCTGCTCAATATTTGGCGGAGAGTGGCGAAAAAAACGAAAAGTCTGCCTATAAGCCCGTTAACGGCACTTCCGCGCAAAAAGGAAGCGAAAGCTCTAGGCGAAAAACGAGTAAAAAAACCGCCGACGAAAAGCGCGCCGCGGCAAAAGAAAAATCGAATAAAAAAGACGGCTTAAAAGATAGAAAAGCGAGCGCCGCGGCAATGAAAGAAGAAAAGAAAAAAGCCGCGCTGATAAAGCGACAAGAGCGCGAGGAAGAAAGGGCTCAACGTCGAATTGAGGCTGCTAAAGCCCGCCAAGAAAAAAGAGAAAACGCGAAAAAGGCTAAGCTTGCCAAAAAACAGGCGCGCGAGCGCAAAAGGGAAACGATTAAAGAACTCAAGCTTAAAAAGCGAGAGGAAAGGCTTGCTCGCCGTGACATGTTGCGGCACGAGAGCGCAATCGACCGTAGAGAAAGGAAATTAGCCGAAAGACAAGAAAAAGCAAGGCTAAAAAGCGAAAAACGAGCGGCAAAGGCAGAACTTAAGGCTCAAAAACTCAAAGCAAGGCAAGAGCTTGCTCGCCAAAAAGCCGAAGTAAAGCGCGAAAAAAGCAAAACTCGCGCCTCGCGCGGGATAGGCGGATGGCTTGCCGCGGTTATTTCGCTCGGTTCGTGCGTATTGATTTTGGCGACCGTGCTCGTTTGGAACGTTTTTATGATGAACGGCGGCGAAGATATGCTTTCGGGCGTTTATCAACAAGCGTTTTACGATTTAGTCGGTTACGTGGATAACATCGACGTAAACCTTTCTAAACTCAGCGTTACCGCCGACGAAGGTCAAAGTCAAAAGCTTTTAAACGAAGTCAGCGTTCAGGCAAACCTCGCCGAAAGCGATTTAGCGGCTTTGCCTTTGGCGGAAGAAAGTCGCACCGGTACGGTCAAATTCGTCAATCAATTGGGCGATTTCAGCAAATATTTATCGAACAAACTCATCGACGGCGAATCCGTTACCGCCGAAGACAAAAAAACTCTTGCCGAGTTTAAGCGCATAAACGCCTCGTTAAAGGCTGATTTAACCGAGCTTGCGGGTAAAATCGATAAAAACTATAACTTTTTAAGCCTTTTAAGCGCGGAAGAAGATAATATCGTGCTTCAAAAATTTGCGGAGCTTCAATCCAATTCGGTGGATTATCCGCAAATGATTTACGACGGACCTTTTGCCGACCGCCCCGAAAAAAGTGCGGCGGACAAGCCCGTCGGCGGCGAAAAAATTACCGCGGAAGAAGCAAAAAATCAATTTATCAAGTTGTTTTCGGATTATTCCGTTACCGAAGCCGCCGTCGTAGGCGAGGCAGAGGGCGAAGGTTTTTGCTCTTACAATATAGAAGGCTTAGCGGGCGGCGAGCAAATTTTTGCGCAGATCGCATGTGACGGAAGGCTTATAGATTTTAACTGGTATATGGATTGTTCTAACGTGAATTACGGGCGCGACGAATGTATCTCGGTTGCAACCGAAACTTTGCAAAAGTGGGGCTATAGGTCGATTAAACCCGTATGGACCACTCAAAGCGGCACTACGATTTACGTCAATTTTGCCGAAGAACAAAACGGCATTATCGTTTACGCGGATATGATAAAGGTGAGCGTTTGCATGGAGCGCGGAGCTGTTTATGCGGCGGATTTTAAAGCCTATATCGAAAACCATAAAGAGCGCTCTATCGAAGACCCCGCGATTACCGTCGAAACGGCTGAAAGAAGTCTGTCGGAAGAGTTAGAGATAAAAACCTCTCGCCTTTGCTATATTCCTTTAGAGGGTAGCGGAAAAGAGCGATTGGCATACGAATTCTGGGGTGAATCGCACGGCGACGAATATTATATCTATATCGACGCAATAAACGGAAAGCAGTTGCAAATATTCAAAGTAGTGCAAACCACCGAAGGAACTTTGCTTATGTAACCTTATTAGTAATAAAAAAAGGGCTGCCGCTTAATGCGACAGCCTTTTAAAATTATGTTTCGTTATGTTTTATTTTGCGTTTTTCATGATCGTGGTCATTTCGGTAAGAGCTTCGCCCGTTATGCCTACGGGAACGAGCATGCAGTTGCCGTTGGCATAGCCCGCTTCTACCAAACTGTTATAGAAGGATTTAGCATCTTCGTCATTGATTACGGCAGAAACAGCATCACGAACGATTTCGTTATTTTTATAATAATCGATCATATCGTCGGTTGCTTTGAACTCGAGGATAATAGCTTTATTGCCGGTGACTAATCCGCCTTTCAAAAACACATGCATAGTTACTGCGATGTCTTTTCCCTCGTTTTCGGTGGCAGCCAGCAAATCTTTGGTGACGGCTTCTACAGTTTCGGACTGAGTATATCCCGCGTCTTCGAAAGCTTTTTTTACTTTAGGATAAGTGTTAACACAAGCCACTAAAGAAAGCGACATAACGATGAGTAATGCGATAGCGCAAATTTTGCTTAATTTTTTCATTTTAAATACCTCCGTATCGTTTGTGTTATTATTGTAGCAAAAGGGTGAAAAAAATGCAACTGTTTTCGCGCATGTTTTTAAATTTTTATGTTGATTTTGTGACAGATTGCGAAATTTGCTCAGTTATTACTATATTTTCGGTAAAAAAGTGAACAGTTTGCGGGTTTTTGTTTAATAAAAAAACGCTTCGAAAATTCGCAAAAAATCCTTAGAATAAGGGCTAGCATTTTTGAAACTAGCAAAAAACGACACTTTATCATTTAATTTTGATAAGAGGTCTTTTTAGTTGCAACATATTCCGTTATCGGAAATAAGTTTCAATAAAACAGTTGACAAATTTCCGATAATGGAATATAATTATAAAAAATTAAGAATTGAGGCTATGCAGATGAATTTTGTATCAGTTACAGAAATTGCAAAAAAATGGAATGTATCAGATAGAATGGTTAGAAATTATTGTGCTCAGGGTAGAATACCGGGTGCTTTTTTGACGGGCAAAACTTGGAATATTCCTGCAGAAGCAATAAAACCCGAAAGAGAAAGTAAAAAACAATTTAGTGATAATAAACTATTAAACATATTGAAAGAACAAAAAGATATGAAACTTGGCGGTGGTATTTATCATAAAACACAAATTGAATTGACATACAACTCAAATCACATTGAAGGTAGCACTTTAACCCATGAACAAACAAGATATATTTTTGAAACAAACACTATTGGCGTTGAAAAGGGAACATTAAATGTCGATGATGTCGTTGAAACCGCAAACCACTTTAAGTGTGTTGATTATATAATTGATAATGCAATGAAACCACTTACTGAATCAACGATAAAAGAACTTCATTTTATCCTTAAAAACGGAACAAGCGATAGTAGAAAAAATTGGTTTAATGTTGGCGATTACAAAAAACTCCCAAACGAAGTCGGTGGCGAAGAAACTTGTCAACCGGAAAATGTAAAGGAAGAAATGAAAAGGCTTTTAACTTCCTATAATAGCATTGAAAAAAAGAGTTTTGAACAAATCTTAGAATTTCATAAAAATTTTGAGAGCATCCACCCATTCCAAGACGGAAATGGTCGAGTTGGCAGACTTTTAATGTTTAAAGAATGTTTGGCAAATAACATTGTTCCGTTTATTATCGATGAAGACCACAAATTATTTTATTATCGTGGACTAAAAGAATGGAAAAACGAAAAAGGATATTTAACCGATACTTGCCTGTCTTGTCAAGATAAATATAAGGCATGGTTAGATTATTTTAAGATTGAGTATTAAAGATTCAAATAAAGTTTGCATTTATTTGAGATATTCAATACTGCAGATTTACCATTTGGTATGATGAAACAAGATTGTGGTCTTTGGCGGTATGTATTTGATTGAATTCCGTATTAAATGGACTATGCATCTCTGAACGATTACGTTCGGAAATATGGATTTTACCCCGTCCGAAAGCCCGCTTTCTCCAAAAAAGAAAAAGTATGTAAGCCTTATTTTTTTACTCACACACTTTATTTTACATTCTCGACTATTCGATAGTTTCAAACATCGCTGACTAATCGTAGCGGTTTGTTTTTTGTTAAATTAATCTTTTCTGTTGATGACGGTTACGTCTAAATCTACGCCGTAGCCGCCGTCTTTACCCTTGGTTATGGTAATTTTGCCTGTTTTTTCGTCTTTGGTTACGGTTTTGCTCTTGCCGCCGGTAATTATTCCGTCTAAATCGAAGCTGTATTTGTCCATATCTTTAAGATAGGGAATAAGCTCTGCGGTTTTGTCCTCGGGAATATAACCGATGTGGTGACAGCCCGTTCCCGTCCAATCGAATACGTAAACCTTGATTTTGTCGCCGTCTAAAAGCAAGCCCATTTTTTTGAATTCTTGCTCGGCTATTTCCCAAACGGTGTCGTTTTCATATTCTTCTTTTATTTCCGACGCCTTCAAGCCGTCGTATTTATCTAAGTATCCGAGCTTTAAGCCTTCTTTGATTTCGGCTTCTAAAATGTCTTTTACTTTTACGCCTTTGTCGTTTTTCTTGCCGTCTACGTCGATTTTTATCCCGGTAACTTCACAAATCGCTTCTTTGGGTGCGTAAATAAGCTTGCGCGCGCGCTTTGTTGCTATTCGGCTCAAAAGATCGGCGTTTTCGGTCGGGTCGAGTTTGCTTTTTTCTTCCGCTTTGGGGGCGGGCTTTTCTTCGGGAGCAGATTCTGTTTGAACGGCTTCTGCCGTCGGTTCTTCTGTTTTTTCTTCGGAAGCGGGCGTTGTTTCTTCGGCGGGAGTTTCTTCTTCGGTTGCGGATACTTCGTCGGCGACGGGTTCTGCCGAGGCGGATTCTTCAAATTTTTCTTCGGAAGCGGCTTCTTCGATTATTTCTTCCGAAAGGACTTCGGTTGTCGGTTCGATAACGACTTCTTCGGCGGTTTCGGGTTTGTCGGTCGGAATTTTGTCTTCGGCGATTTCTTCCGCTAGTAAAGTATTTTCTTCGGCTGTTTCTTTTGAATTTTCTTGCGTTTGAACTTCTTCGCTAGCCGCAATTATTTCTTCAGTCGTTGCTTCTTCCGTAACTGTTTCTTCAGTCGTGACTATTTCTTCCGCAGTGGCGAGAGGTTCATTCTCGGCAATTTTTTCTTCTTTCGCGGCGGGAGTTTCTTCTTTTTTACTAACTTCTTCTATCGGATCTTTAGTTAAAATAACCTCTTCGGTTGTTATCGGCGTTTCTTTTTTTATCGAATGTTTTTTTATTGTCGCGGTTTTGATTGTCGCGACTTTTTCGATTTTGTTTTTCCGCTCCGTAACTTCTAAAAATTTACAAGGGCTAATGCAAATCGACACCCTTTCGCAATTTAAATTCAGGCGTTTGCATTTTGCCGCTCTGCGCCTTCTCGCTCTCAATTTTGCGAGCAGATTTTTTCCGCCGTAATAATTCATATATACCTCGTTCCTTCAAGCGGCGCAAAAAGCTCGCCGCGCTGTTTTTTTATCGAGCCGTTTAAAGCTTTATAATTATAAACGATTAAAACAAAAAAGTCAATAGCATTTTATATACTATGATAATTTTAGGTATCCTCGCGCGCGCGCATATACATATTATATATAAATATACGGCGCGCGGGAAAGAACGGCTTTTTAGGCGCAATATGTTTTTGCTACCCGCCTTAGTCGTTTGACATTTTTCCCGCAAAATTATATAATGGCGCTATGATGAGCGAAGAAATTTTAAAAAATCAAAATTTTGCAGATAGCGGTAAAAAGCGCGTTGTTGTGGGGATGAGCGGCGGAGTTGACAGCTCGGTCGCCGCGCTCCTTTTAAAAGAGCAGGGCTACGACGTAATCGGCTTGTTTATGAACAACTGGGACGAAAAAGACGAAAACGGTTGCTGTACTGCAGAAGAAGACTACGCCGACGTGCGTCGCGTTTGTTCTGCGATAGGAATTCCCTATTATTCGGTCAATTTTTCAAACGATTATCTAGAGCGCGTGTTTTCGTATTTTATCGACGAATATTCCAAAGGCAGAACTCCCAATCCCGACGTGCTTTGCAATCGTGAAATCAAGTTTGGTCCGTTTAAAGAATACGCTCTTCAAATGGGTGCCGATTATATCGCGACGGGGCACTATTGCGGAATTCGTCACGACGGCGACGTTCATTATCTTTTAAAGGCGAAAGATTCGAATAAAGACCAAACGTATTTTTTAAATCAACTTTCGCAGTCGCAGCTTAGCGGAGTGTTGTTTCCGCTTGCGGATATCGAAAAGCCCGCCGTTCGCGCTATTGCCGAAAAATATAATCTTTACACCGCGCGCAAAAAAGACTCCACGGGTATTTGCTTTATAGGCGAGCGCAAGTTTCGCGAGTTTTTAATGAAATATATTCCCGCGCGCGAGGGACTTATCAAAACCTACGACGGCAGAACTCTTGGCAAACACTACGGATTGATGTATTATACGCTCGGTCAGCGCAAAGGACTTAACGTCGGCGGGCAACCCGGCGACGAGGGGCGTTGGTTCGTTATAGAAAAGGATTTACAAAATAATATTTTATACGTCGCGCACGAAAACGAGGAAAGATTGTATTCTCGCGCGCTTTATTTAAAGGAGTGTAATTTTATTCCGAGCGCTCCCGAGGAAAGCGTTTTTAAGTGTAACGCGAAATTCCGCTATCGTCAGCCCGAGCAAGGCGTTACTCTTTATACTCTTTCGCAAAGCGACGACGGATATGCCGAGGGGTATCGTTATCGCGTCGAATTCGACGAAAAGCAGCGCGCCGTTACCGAAGGGCAGTATTGCGTTTTCTACGATTACGAAAAATGCTTGGGCGGCGGAGTTATCGAAAAAGTAATTTTGTAAAATGGCAAAACCGCAGTTTTTTGCTCGATCGAGGCGTAAAACCGTTGTTTTTAGGCAATAAAATCAAAAAATAAAAATAAAATAATAAAAAATCGAAAAACGGCGTTAAAACGTTTGACTTTTTTCTCTGAAAGTAGTTTAATAGGCAAGCATCGTTTTTGAGGGCGCAATCAAAAAGCTCCGAAAAAGCGGGCGTTGCCTAAAAAACGCTTGGATTTTAAAGGAATTTAAAGTTTTTTAAAAAATTTTAAAAAAGAGCGTAAAATCGTTTGACATTTTTCGTCAAATGTGGTTTAATAGGCAAGCATCACAAATGAAGGGGCACCCAAAAGGCGCTCGCGCAGAGGTTTTTAAAAAGCCTCGTAAAAAAAGTTTTAAAAACTTTCAAAAAGTTTGTAAAAACAGTTGACAGCGCAAATTCATTGTGATATAATGTTTAGGCTGTCTAACAAGGCGGCACTCGTTGAACGG
>CAYVKZ010000034.1:0-18262 GCA_964452295.1 uncultured Acidiphilium sp. | reverse complement strand
CGTCATCCCGAGCGTAGCCGAGGGATCTTGCTTGAGTTATCCGTAAGCACTTTAATAAGATTCTTCGGCGCGCACGTAAACGTGCTTGCTCAGAATGACCTATAAAAATAGCGCTCAGAATAACCTGTAAACATAACGCGGCAAAGCAAGCGGTTTTTGCCGATTTTTTTCGCCTTTTATTTTATTTTTCGCCTTTTAAAAGTCTTATGGCGGCGGCTCTGTCTTGCGAGCCGAAAACCGCGCTCCCCGCAACGGCTATATCCGCCCCCGCCGCTTTTACTTCGGCAATCGTTTGGGCGTTAATTCCGCCGTCGACCTCGATTAAAAGTTCCTTGCCTAAACTTAAAGCGATTTTTCGCGCTTCTGAAATTTTCGCGGTGCTTTCGGGTATATATTTTTGCCCGCCGAATCCGGGATAAACGCTCATGATTAAAAGCATATCGCAAAGCGAAAGCTCGTTATAAACGTAAGACAGCGGTACGTCGGGATTGACGGCAAGCCCGCTTTTAACCCCGCACTCCTTTATCAGTTTGAGCGTTTCGGCAAGGCGCAAGCCGCAAGCTTTATAATGCACGGAAATTATATCCGCACCCGCCTCGGCAAATTGTTTAACGTATTTCCACGGCTCGGCAATCATGAGATGCACGTCGAGCGGAGCGGACGAATGTTTTTTTATGTCGGCTATCATTTTAATCCCAAAGGTGATGTTCGGCACGAAAACTCCGTCCATAACGTCGCAATGAATATAGTCGGCGCCCGCCGCGCAAACGTTTTTTACCTCTTCGCCCATCTTTGCGAAGTCGGCTGAAAGTATCGAGGGAGCAATTGATATTTTATCGTTTTTCATATTTATTTTTCTCCGATTTTATGAGTGAATAAATGTTTTTATAGCGTTCGTATCGCTCGGACGAAAGTTCACCCTTTTTAACAGCTTCCGCGACGGCGCACCCCGGTTCGCCCGTGTGAGTGCAGGTGTTAAAACGGCATCGACCTAGATATTTTTCATAAGGCGGGAAATTGGAATATACGTGCTCTAGCGGAACGTCCGCCGCATATTCGGAAAACCCCGGAGTATCGTATACGGCAAGCCCGCTACTCGAACGAATAATGCGCGAAAACGTGGTGGTATGTCTGCCACGATTTAGCTTGTCTGAAAGCTCGCCCGTTTTAAAATCCGTGTTAAAAAGCGCGTTTATAAGCGTGGTTTTGCCCACGGCGGACTGCCCCGCAAGCACTGCGTTTTTGCCTTTCAAAAAATCGCTAAGCTCTTTTAAACCCGTTTTTTCAAACGACGAAACGCAAAAAATATTTTCCGTCGCCTCGCCGTAAATCATTTTAACCCGATTATAAAGCTCGCCGCCAAGGTCGGTTTTGCTAACGACTAAGGCGCTTTGCACGCCGTAGTAAGAGGCGGTTAAAAGCATTTTGTCTATCATAAGCTCGTCGGGTTCGGGAGAGCAAGATATCAAAACGCAAATCACGTCTACGTTCGAAACGTTCGGACGATAAAAACGGTTTTTACGCGGATAAAGCCGCGTTATCGCGCCGTTTTCGACCTCTACAATGTCGCCCGTAAGCAGTTCGCCACCCTTAAATTTAAGTTTTCCGCGCGCGTTTAAAGTTATTTCGCTCGAATCTTGCTCGAAATAAACGGTGAATTTATCGCTTTTTGCGCTTATTATTTGACCTTTAATAACGCACTTTCTCCTTTTCGTTTTTATTTTTGGGTTTTGTTTTTGATATAGCTAGCGCGGAGCTGACCGCACGCGCCCTCTATATCGCTACCCATAAGCCGCCTGACCGTAGCGGACAATCCGCCCTTTTTTAACGTTTCGCAAAACTCATAAGCCTTTGCGTCGGCGGTTTTTTTAAGCCCAGTTTCTTTTACCTCGTTAAGCCGAATCAAATTCACGTGGCACGGAAGCCCGCGTAAAATGCGAATAAGCTCGGCGCTGTCGCTTGCTCCGTCGTTTACTCCGCGAACGAGCGAATATTCGAAAATAAAGCGGCGCTTTGTTAAAGAAAAATAGTTTTTACACGCCTTTAATATTTCGGCAATGGTATAGGCGTTTGCGATCGGCATAATTTTTTTTCGCTTTTCGTCGAACGCGCTGTGGAGCGAAACCGTTAAATTAAGCGGTAAGCCCTCGTTTGCCAAAGCGTATATTTTATCGACCAAACCGCAGGTGGATAAGCTTACGTTGCGCGGACTTACGTTTAAATTTCGAGGAAGAGCAAGCTCGCGCAAAAAACCAATCACGTTATCGTAATTATCGAGCGGTTCGCCGCTACCCATCAAAACTATATTCGTTACTCCGCGTTTTTCACCGCTTGAAGATTGATTTTGAATAGGTTTTTGTGCGTTTTTATCAGCGATTTTTTCGCTTTCGAGCGCGTCGCGGTTTACGAGCGCAACCGTAAAAAGAAGTTCGCCCTTGGTTAAATTTCGCACCAATCCGCCGAGAGTGGATGCGCAAAATTTGCAACCCATTCTGCAACCGACTTGAGTAGATACGCACTGCGTTTTTCCGTATTTATAACTCATTAAAACGCCCTCTACCACGTTGCCGTCGTGAAAGCCCAAAACGTATTTGACCGTTCCGTCCGACGAAACCAGCTTTTTTAAAATTTTGGCGGGAGCATCGCAATATTCCTCTAATAGTTCTTGCTTTAGTTTGGCGGGAACGGCTGCGATTTCGCTTATCGCCCTGCCCTTAACCTCGCCGTCGTATATCTGAGCCGCGCGATATTTCGGATAGCCGCGCTTTATTATTTCTTGCTCTAGCTCGCTTAAAGATAAATCGTATAATACTTTCATAATTGTCGTCTTATTTACAGCGATTTTTTTATTTTACAAACGTAAAAACCCGCTCCGCTACTGATATCGGGCAAAAATTGCAAGCCGTATTTCGTTTTGTTATGCGTAAGCGGCGATGAAATTCGCTCGATTACGGCGCTTTTTTCGCTTAATAAAAATTTTTCGATAATTCCGTCGTTTTCGCGACGCAAAACGCTGCAAGTGGAGTAATATAAATAACCGCCGTTTTTAACGTAATTAAAGCAATTTTTTATTATTTTCAGCTGTAAATCGTTAAGCCCTTCGAGCGAAGAATAATCGCGGTTTATTTTCATATCCGGATTTTCGCAAATCACGCCCGAGCCGCTACACGGAACGTCGCACAAAACCGCTTCGAACGCGCATAAAAATTCTTCGGTCTTTGCCGACGCGTCGACGAGCCTCGCGGTTACGTTTTCGGCGTTCATTCGCTCGGCGTATTGCTCTATGAGTTTAACCCTATGCTCGTGAACGTCGCACGAGGTGACGTTTTTAAACTTTTCGGAAAGCAAAACGCTTTTGCCACCGGGGGCGGCGCAACAATCCAAAAGCGAGCCGCCGCCTAAAACGACGTCGCATATCGCGACCGAACCTATCGATTGATAGGTGTAAAGCCCCTCTTCGAACTTTTCGTCGCGCACAAAATTTTTTAACCTAAAACAGCCTTTAAAGGGCAATTTTTCATACTCCGACCTACGCTCGTTTAAATATTTTTCACCTTCATCTTCGTTATTAAAGCGCAAAACCGTGCTCGAATTTCGGTACTCCATTATATTTTTCGCGCTTTGCAAGTCGTAATCCTTTTTAAGCTCGGCAACCAAAAATTCGGGGTAAGAATATCGCACCGAAAGCGCAAAATCGCTATCGCCTTCGGGCAATGCAAATTCGTCGCGATGCGAAGAAAATCTGCGTAGCGCCGCGTTTAAAAACCCGCCGGCTCCGCCTTTTCCCAACTTTTTTAAAAGTTCTACGGCACTGTTCGTTACCGCATAAGGGGCTTTATTTAAATACGCTATGCAATAAAGCGCGATTTTTAAAATTATTCGCACGGGGAGCTTGGGATTTTTATCGCATAAAAGCGATACGTAATAGGATAAAGTTATATCCTCGTCGAGCACTCCGTAACAAATTTTTATTACGGCTGCGCGATTTATCGGCTCTATTATTTCGCCCTTTATGGCTTGTTTTAAAAACGCGCCCTCGCCGTAAACGTGCGATAATATTCTGTATGAATCGTAAAAAGTGTTTATCATTTTTGCAATTAAAGTTTTAAACTAGCGATTTATTCGCCAAAAACGCTTCCGATTTCGATTTTGTGACCTAGCAAAAATGCTTGGTCGCTCATGCGTTTTCCGCCCTCTAACTGAACCTCGACAAAGCGAACGCCTCCGTCGGCGGTTTTTACTATAAGTCCGCTTTTGCTATCCGCCGCAAGCACGCTGCCGCACGGAATATCCGCGCTAAATTCTTGTTCGACCGCCACCGCTTTATAAACTTTTAAAGTTTTTCCGCCTAAACGCGTAAAGGCGCAAGGCCACGGATTCATTCCGCGAACGAAATCGCATATTTTTTTCGACGAAAGCGAAAAATCTATTATTCCGTCCTCTTTTTTAAGCATTCTTACGTGCGTTGCGAGTTCCTCGTTTTGTTTTTCGAATTTAGCGGAGCCGCTTTCGATTAAATCAAGCGCCTTAACAATCGCTTCCGCCCCTATTTTCGAAAGCCTTTCGAACAGTTCGCCCGCGGTTTCTTCGGGATAAATAGGCGTTTTTTCGACCAAAATCATGTCGCCCGTATCGACCCCTTTTTCGGTTTGCATTATGGTAACGCCGGTTTGCTCGTCGCCGTTTATAACAGACCACTGTATGGGCGCCGCGCCGCGATATTTAGGCAAAAGCGAGGCATGCACGTTAACCACTCCGTATTTCGGAATGTTCAAAACCTCTTCGGATAGTATTTGCCCGAATGCGCAAGTGACCATAATATCTGGATTTAGCTCTTTTAAATCGTCTATTCCCTCCAGGCGGATTTTTTCGTATTGCAAAACCTTAACACCAGCCTCTAATGCCGCTTTTTTTACGGGCGAGGGGCAAAGCGCGCCGCTTCTGCCGACGGGCTTATCGGGCTGAGTCACCACGGCTAACACCTCGTGCTTGCTATTTAGCAAGCTTTTTAGCGCGGGAACAGAAAAATCCGGAGTGCCTAAAAATACTAATTTCATTTTTCGTCCCTCTCGCTTCTGATATTTTTAGCCTTATCTACGTAAATTACTCCCTCTAAATGGTCGTATTCGTGACAAACGGCGCGAGCGGTAAAATCTTTAACGGTTAACTCGAACGGCTCGCCGTAACGGTCGAACGCCCTTATCGTAACGGTTTCGGGACGCTCGACGTCGCCCCACTTGCCCGCAACCGACAAACACCCTTCGGTTCCGTATTGCTTACCCTTGGTTTTTAATATTTCGGGATTTATAAATTCAAAATATCCGTCGTCGGTATCTACAATAAAAATGCGCCTTAACACTCCCACTTGCACGGCGGCAAGCCCCGCGCCTTCGGCTTTTGCAAGCGTTTGTTTCATGTCGTCTAAAAGTTCTATCGTTTTTTGCCCGAAGTCGGTTACTTCGAAGCTTTTTTTGCGAAGCGTTTCGTCGCCTATCTGAATAATTTTTCGTATTGCCATTTTTTCACCTGCCGTTAACGCTTTTTATCGCGCCGTTATCCGTTTTTCGTATTTTTTTATTTTATATCGACTTCAACTTAAACTCGAGGGATTTTCTTCAACGCTTACGTAAACCCTGGAATTTACGCCTTTTAACGCCGCCTCGTAAATTCTTTCGCGCAAAGCGTCGTTCGGATAAATCCGCATAAGCACTTGATATCGATATTGATTTTTAAGCCGCTTTATGGGCGAACGCATCTTGTTGAAAAATATGAATTTTTCGCGATTTGCCTCAAAAATTTCTTTTTCTGCCGTGTAAACTTCTTTTAAAGCGGAAATCGCCGCCTCTTCGCTTTCGGATTCGACCAAAATCCTTATAATCTGCGCAAAGGGCGGAAAATGCGTCGCTTCGCGGATTGCTATCTCTCGATTATAAAACCCGCCGTAATCGTAACTTACGGCTAACTTTAAAACCGCGTTTTCGGGCGAGAAAGTCTGCAAAACGACCATGCCTTTATCACCCGCTCTGCCGCTTCTGCCCGCTACCTGAGTGAGCAGTTGATAAGTTCGCTCGCTCGCACGGAAATCGCTAAAATACAAGCTCATGTCCGCGTCTAAAATACCGACCAAAGTTACGTGCGGAAAATCGTGACCTTTGGCTATCATCTGCGTGCCGACCAAAATATCCGCCTCGTGAGCGGCAAACGCAGACAAAATTTTGTAATGTCCCTCTTTGTTTTGCGTGGTGTCGTTATCCATTCGCAAAATTTTAGCGCTCGGAAACAGCGACTTTAACTCGCTTACTATTTTTTGAGTGCCCGTGCCGATTAAATTGAAGTTAGGCGAGCCGCACTCCGGACAAGCCGAAGGCATTTTGTAATTCGTGCCGCAATAATGACACTTTAAAAGGTCGCCAGCCTTATGATAATTTAGCGTTACGTCGCACGAGGCGCACCTTGCCACGTAGCCGCACTCTCTGCAAATTACTTGCTGAGAATATCCGCGGCGATTTAAAAATATTATGGCTTGATCTCCGCTTGCAAGCGTTCGCTCGAGTTCTTGCTTCAACGCGCCCGAAAAACAGCCGTCGTTGCCGCGACGTATTTCGCGCCGCATATCGGCAACTATAACTTCGGGCAAAGGGCGAGCATTTATACGCTCGGGCATTTTGACCAAATCGTATATCCCTTCCGTCGCCTTTTTATAGCTTTCCACGCTAGGCGTGGCACTACCCAAAACGATTTTGCAACCGTTATATTCCGCCCGCTTTAAGGCTATTTCTAATGTGGAATAACGCGGAGAACTTTCGCTTTCGTAACTGCCGTCGTGCTCTTCGTCGATTATTATAAGCCCCAAATTTTCAAGCGGAGCAAAAATCGCGCTCCTTGCGCCTATGGCTATTTTCGCCTCTCCGGAGCGCAGTCGCCACCACTCGTCGAACCGCTCGCCCGCGGAAAGCCCGCTGTGCAAAATGGCGCATAGCTCGTTAAAGCGCGAGCGCAGTTGCTTTAACATTTGCGGAGTAAGCGAAATCTCGGGCACGAGCATTATTGCCGTTTTCCCGCTTTCTATAACGTTTTTTATCAGTCGCAAATACACCTCGGTTTTGCCGCTGCCAGTAACGCCATGAATAAGAGTTACCGTTTTTTGAGAATTTTGCACCGTTTCGACTGCGTTTTTTTGCGCGGGTTTTAGCTCTACGTCGCTTGCCGCCGACATCATTTCGGAATAAGGCAAACGACAAACGCGCACCCTGTCGCTTACTAGATAGCCTTTTTCCAAAAGAGCTTTTACCGCGGAGGCTCCGAATTCGCTTCGCAACTTAGCCGCGCGAGTTTTACCCTCGTTTTTTACGAAATTAAAGCATGCACGTTGACTTTTTGCGGCTTTAGGCAAGTCGTTTTCGCTAAACTCCTCGCCGCCGACGGTTAAAAATTCAACCGTTTTTTCACTCACTTTGCCCTTGCGCATTTCGGAAGGCAAAAACAGCCTCAGCGCCGAAGCTTTGGTTACGAAATATCTTTCGGCTATAAAAAACGCGAGATTCAGCGACTCTTTAGTGAGCGCGGGAACGTCGTCTAAAACGCTTATCGCGCTTTTTAATTTTTCGGGCGGGACCGTCGTGTCGTTTTTTAGCGCGATGACAACGCCTTCGATTTTTCTGCCCGCAAAAGGCACGCAAACGCGGCAACCTTCCGTTATAGGAAGCTCGCCTATATCATAATCGAAAACTTTGTCTACCACGCTGTGGGTTATATCCACGATAACTTCGGCAATCATTCTCTTTAGTCCGCTCGTTTTTTTATAACAAAAAATGCCCCGCTACGAAACCGAAGCACTTTTTGCCTGTTTTTTTAGAATTTTGCAGATACGACCTTGCCGTCGTAAATTTCTTTAGCGGCAAGAGAAAGCGGCTTTTCGCCGCCCGGAACCTCGGTTAAACCTTGATTCGCGGCGTTATCGATTAGTTGGCGCGCGCGCTTAGAGCACACTACGCAAAGAGCATATTTGCAGCCCGTCTTTTCGGCGAGCTCGTCTATAGGGGGTTCGTGAAGCATTTTATTTACTCTCCTGATTAGTTTCTATGTAAAAATTTATTTTTAACTTTTTTGCGTTTTTAGCCGGATTGTTTTTCGCTAGACATTAAGCGACTTTATTCTACGTTTTGAACTTGCTCGCGAATTTTTTCGATTTCGCTTTTTAGCCCTAGCGCGTCGCCCGTTATGCCTATATCGTTCGACTTAGAACATATAGTGTTGGCTTCGCGGTTGAATTCTTGAATTAAAAAATCGAGTTTTCTGCCCGGTGCTTCGCCGCCGACTATTTTGCGGAATTGCGATATATGCGAATAAAGTCTGGTTATTTCTTCGTTGATATCCGCTTTATCGGCAAAAAGCGCAACTTCTTGAATAAGGCGAGCTTCGTCGATATCTTTTCCGTCTAAAATCGCGGCTACGCGCTCGTTTAATTTAGCACGATAATTTTCCTGAACGGCGGGAGCGGCTTTTTCGATGTTCTTAACGAGCCTTTCCACCTCGTCTACCCTGCTTAGCAAATCGGCTTTAAGTTTTTCGCCCTCTAAAAGGCGCATGGCGTTGAGATTATCTAAAGCCTCGCTTAAGACGCTTATAGCTATGTTTTTTAACTCTTCCTCGTCGTTTTCGGCTTGGAACGCGGTTATCACGTCGGGCGAGCGCATCACGCTTGCCACCGTAAAATCGTTTTCGATGCCGAGGTGCTCGGCTATTTTTTGAGCCGCCGAATAATACGCTTTCGCTAAAGGCAAATCGACGCCCAGTTCTTTGTCTTGTTCGCGCATGTCGGAAAAAGTGAAGAATATTTCAACCCTTCCGCGAACCAATTTGCTCTGAACGGTTTTTCTTATAGCGTCGTCGAAAGAAGCGAAACTTTTGGGATATTTGGGAAGAATATCTAAAAATCTGTTGTTCACCGTCTTTATCTCGACGCAGAGTTCGTATCCGTTTTTATATTCGGCTTTGCCGAAACCCGTCATGCTATACATAACGCACCGCCTTATCTTATAACACGGCAATCTTTTGCATTTTTTTTCGCACCTTTTTCTGCGCTTTTTTTGCACTTAGTGCCTTTTGGCTATATTTGCCCTACTGCCGCTTGTATCATTTTACCATACCGCGCGTTTTTTTGCAAGCGTTTTAGCAAAATTTCGAAGTTATTATCTTAAGTATTTTGATAATATGCGAAACGCTCTAATGCATTGCCGACTCCGCCCTCGTTATTGCTTTCGCAAACAAAATCGACCGCACCTTTAACTATCTCTTCGGCGTTTTGCGGAGCAACGGCAAAATCGGCGATTTTAAGCATAGGAAGGTCGTTGCTAGCGTCGCCGAAACACATAAGTTTTTCGTTTTCGCGCCCGAGAATTTTTAAAAGTCGCTTTATTCCGTCCGCCTTGGAAACTCCGGCTCTAACGATGTCGATATGCATCGGATTGCTTATAAAAACGTTATAATCCTCGCCGACGACTTGCTCTATTTCGTCGCGTAGCTTTTGAGGATCTTCTTTGCCTACGTGAAAAAGAGCCTTACCGGTGGGCTGACCGAGTTTACGAATATAATCGCCTAAATCGCAATTATCTTCATACGTTAAACCGCCCGCCGCCGCATAGATATCCGTTTCGGCACTTCGTTTAAGGCATATAAAAGTTTTGCCTAGATAAACTTGCATATTTCTGCCCGTTTTTTTTGCATAATCCGCAAGTCGAGCCGCAACTTCGCATTCCACGGGGTTAAAATATAGGTTTTTTCCGCTTTTTACTTCGTTTATCGCCGCGCCCTGAAAGCTTATTGCATAATCGCACAAATTGTATTTTCGGCAAACGGGCAAGGTCGCGGAAGTCATTCTGCCGGTGCAGAGCGCGAACAAACCGCCCGATTTCGAATATTCACGTATTTGCGCCAACGTTTTTTCGGATATGGTTTTATCGTCGCGCGCTAAAGTTCCGTCGAAATCGGAAACAGCCGCGCCGTATAAAAGCGCGCGCTTTTTATCTAAACTTCCGTCTTTTTTGCCTTCGTTTTTTAAATTTTCGCTTTTTAATGATTCCATACGCAAAATTATAGCATTTTTTTTGAAAAAAGTAAACGACTTTAGGTAAATGCGTTTGCTTTTTATCGCGTTTTGTTTTAAAATATTATCGGTAGAGTAAAAAATCGAGAGGAAAATTTAAAATGAATAGACAAACGAACGAATTTTTATTGGTTTCGGCAGACGTTTTACCCGATTATTTTAAAAAAGTCGTCGAAACGCGCGAGTTATGCGAAAAAGACGGCATTTCGGTTAGCTCGGCGTGCCAAAAAACGGATATCAGCCGAAGCACTTATTATAAGTATAGAGATAAAGTTTTCGTGTCTGACGAAAAGCATATTAAAAAGTCGATTATTTGGTTGAAAATGGCAGACGAAAAAGGCGTTTTAAGTCATATTTTATCGGACATGTACGATTTCAACCTTAACGTTACGGCAATAAATCAAACGCTTCCCGTTAAAAACTTCGTTTATCTTACGATAACCATCGACGTTAGCGAAATACGCGGAGACATTCAAGATTTGATTAAAAGATTAAGACAAATTCATGACGTAAAAAGCGTTTCTTTAATAGCCTTCGAATAAACTAAAAATCCGCCAAAAAGTGCCGTTAATCGACCTATAGGCGGACTTTTTTATTTTTTTCGTCTTGCAAAAAAGTAAATCTTTAAGCTGAAAAATTCGATTTTTTTCTTATTTTAAGCGAACTCGATTTTATGAGATTTTACGTATTTGCGAAGCTTTTCGACAGACTTTTTTTCAATGCGAGAAATATACGAACGGGATATTTTTAAAAGCGAGGCGACCTCTCTTTGGCAAAGCGGAGCCCCGCCCTTTAAGCCGTAGCGCAAAACCATAACCGTGTATTCGCGCTCGGAAAGCGCCGACCTTAAAGTTTTTAAAAGTTTTTCGGATAAAACGTTTTGTTCCACTTTGCTCAAAACGCTTTCTTCGTCGACGGCAAGCAAATCCATAAGGTTTAGCTCGTTACCCTCTTTATCCGTGCCTATAACCTCGGAAATCGACACGGTATTTTTATGTTTTTTATTTGAGCGAAGAAGCATTAAAATCTCGTTTTCGATGCAGCGCGCGGTGTAAGTCGCCAAACGCGCCCCCTTTTGCAAATCGTAAGTGTTAATAGCCTTGACCAAACCTATGGTGCCGACCGAGATTAAGTCGTCGCTATCGTAAGAGCCTTGATATTTTTTCACGACGTGAGCTACAAGCCTTAAATTGTGCTTAATTAGCTTTTCTTTTGCCTCTAAATCGCCGTTTTTATATGCGATAAGGCAAAGCCGCTCTTCTTCGCTCGAAAGCGGCTTGGGAAACGAATCGCCGCCGAGCGCTCCGCAAAAAAATACGAGTTTGCCTATTATGAAGGATAAAAAGTCAAATAACATTAAAATTCTCCGCTTAAAATTGTATGAGTTTAAGCGTTTTTTTATACCGAGCCGTCGCGCTCGATTTTTTTATTTCGCATTCTTTACGCTCGATAAAAAATGTAACAAAAAAAAACGAAGGCGCTAATATCGAAAATCAGCGCCTTGCGTTTTTTATGGAGAATAATACTAGGAAAAAAAAGACTTCCTTAGGTGATTTTTTAATCATTCGGCGAAATTAGCCGTTTTCTTTATCGTCAGAATTATCGTCGGCTTTATTTTTCTTTTTGAAAATACCGGTGATGGTTTCTACGAAACTTTTCTTCTTTTCTTCGACGGGAGCGTCTACGGCGTTAGCTCTGCGTTCGAGTTCTTTTTCGGGAACATAAGCCTTAGTACCCTCGCCTTCTAGAATGGTAAGCTCGGTTTCTTTATCGAAAAGATGACTGTGCATAATGTCGATAGCGAGTTTTACTCTTTGACCGCGTTCGGTTGTAGTTCTGCTGTCTACGCGAGCGATCATTTGAGTTTTACCATCGACCAAACTCTTAACCTTATCGGGTTCTTCTTCTTCGACTTCGCCGTTATCGAATACGCAGTAAAGCTGAGTTTCGGCACCGAGTTTTTCAACGACGTCTACTACTACGTTGATAATCGAATCGGGAGCGTTGGCGATGAAGTTTTCTTCGTCGTGCATGTCTTCCGGACGAACGCCGAATACTACAGGCTTGCCGGTGTTAAGATAATCTTTCAAGTTGATAATCTTATCGGCTTTAGCCTTGGGAAGATATACAGAATTCCCCTCGAATTCAACGCAAACTCTATCCGGAGTACCGGTCAAAACCGCATCAAAAAAGTTCATTTGCGGGGTTCCGATAAAGCCCGCTACGAAAAGGTTTGCGGGATAATCGTAAAGTTTTTGAGGAGCGTCGACCTGTTGAATGAAACCGTCTTTCATAACGACGATACGAGTACCCATGGTCATAGCTTCGACTTGGTCGTGCGTAACGTAAATGAAAGTGGTAGCCAAACGGTGATGGAGTTTGGTTATTTCGGTTCTCATCTGAGCGCGAAGCTTCGCGTCGAGGTTCGAAAGAGGTTCGTCGAGCAAGAATACCTTAGGTTCGCGAACGATCGCACGACCTAACGCAACACGTTGACGTTGACCGCCCGAAAGAGCTTTAGGCTTGCGTTGCAAATAAATTTCGAGACCTAAAATTCTAGCCGCTTCTTTAACGCGAGCGTCGATTTCGGCTTTGGGCATTTTGCGAAGCTTTAAGCCGAACGCCATGTTATCGTAAACGGTCATATGCGGGTAAAGAGCGTAGTTTTGGAAAACCATTGCTATATCGCGGTCTTTAGGCTGAACGTCGTTCATAAGTTTACCGTCGATATAAAGTTCGCCGTCGGTAATTTCTTCAAGACCGGCGATCATACGAAGCGTGGTGGACTTACCGCAGCCGGAAGGTCCGACGAATACGATAAATTCTTTGTCTTGAATATCTAAGGTAAAGTCGGTAACTGCGGTTACGCCGGACTGATATACCTTATATATGTCTTTTAACAAAAGACTTGCCATACAAATTCCTCCGATTTGCTTAATTTCATCTTAACACTTAATTATTTTACTACATTTTCACGAAAATTACAATGGGCAATATGCTAAAAATATTTCGCGTCGTTTGTATATATTGCACTAAAAAAATTTAAATTAGCCGATTTTTTGTTTTTTTGCCGCTTAATCGCAAAAATAACTTGTGTACGCGGCTTCTTTTTGTTATAATGTAAGTATACTCGTAAACGCAATCGGCGCGAACGGATTTTTTCGCGCGAGGTTTTTACTTGTTTTTTGCTCGTTTTAAACTCGGCTTCAACACACTAATCATTATAAGGAAATATAAGAGGTTTTTTATGAATATAAACGGATACGTGCCAAAAAAGCGAATTACCGCTAAAACTTTGCTTTCTCTTTCGAATACTTCCATCGACGACGTTTTCGAACTCCTTCACGCCGCGCGCGATTTTAAATTAAAGACGGCGGCAGGCGAAAAAACCGATATTTTACATGGTAAATATGTGGCTTTGCTTACTAAAAACACCTTTTTCCGCACTCGCATAGCCTTTCAAATCGCCATCGAGGGAATAGGCGGCAAAGCTATGATTTTGTCTCTTTCGGGCAGTTCTATCGAAGATTATTTAAAAGACCGCGACGGCATTTCGGCAATTCGCGGCTACGGAGTTAAAAGCTTCGCCGTAGACACCTCCGTTTCGAAAGACGCGGAAACCATCTACGGATACAGCGATATGCCCATAATTAACGCGAACAGCAAGACCAGCCCTTGCCAAGCGATCGCCTCCCTTCTTACGATTTGGCAGAGAAAAGGACGCTTGCAAGATTTAAAAATGGCGATTATAGGCAATTTTTCGGGCGGGGATTACTCGCTTTTATACGGAGCGGCAAAATGCGGCGTCGATTTAAACCTCGTCTGCCCCGAACCCGCCGAGCCCGAGCGCGCGGTAACCGACTATTGCAGACAGTTTTGCGATATCGAAATTTACGATAACTTAGAAGACGGGCTTGCGGGCGTAGACGCGATTTACGTTATGAGCCACGACCTGCCCCTTTCTTTTATGCTGAGCGAAAACGAAATGCGACGCGCCAAACCCGACACTTTGATTTTACACCCTCTGCCCATTCGCCGCGACGAAGAAATCGCAGAAACGCTTTTAGACTCGCCCTATTGCGCGGTAAACGAGCAGTCGGCTAATATTTTGCCCGTTTTAAAGGCGGCTTTTTCGCTTACGGTCGGCAAAAACGACTTCGAGGAGGCATAAGGTTCGTGCAAAAGGACTTCGATTTTTTTGCGATTATTTCGCGCATGAAATACATCAAGCGCTGGAGCCTTATGCATTGCGCCGAAGAAGAAAACGTAATGGAACACACCGAGCAAACCGCGATCATCGCGCACGCTTTAGCCACTATTAAAAACGAAATTTTCGGCGGAACTGTCAACGTGGAACGAGTACTTTTATACGCCCTCTACCACGAAACGAGCGAGGTTATAACCGGCGATTTGCCCACTCCCGTAAAATATTACAACGACGACGTTTCGCACTCTTTTAAAAATTTAGAAAACGTCGCGTGCGAAAAAATCCTTTCAGCGTTGCCCGACGAGCTGAAAAATAAATTTTCCGAAGCAGTTTTCCCGATAGAAGGCGAAGAAAAAACTTTGGTAAAACGCGCCGATAAAATCGCCGCTTACATCAAATGCCTTATCGAACTTAAACTCGGGAACAAAGAATTTAAAAAGGCTAAACTTTCGATCGAAAAAGAAATAGCGGGCTTTTGCTCGGAAGAAACCGATTATTTTATGAAAAATTTCATCCCCGCTTTCAGCAAAAGCTTAGACGAGCTCGATTTATAAAATCGAGCTTTTTTTTTTGCTTTAAAAGCATGCCGAAACGAGCATTGACCGCACCTGTCGTTTTTTGCTTGACTTTTATAAAAAAATGTTGATAATAATGTCTATGATAAATAAAGTAAACAAAGAACGTGCGCTCGCGCGCACGAACGTTTTTTAAAATGACAGACGAACGAATTATTAAAAAAGGACTTTCTTCGGAAGAAGTTAAGCAAAAACAAAAAGACGGCGAAACCAACGCCGTAAAAAACAAAGCGGGTAAAAGTTATTTTTCGATATTAATTAGCAATTTATTCACCTATTTCAACGCGGTTTTCGCGCTTTTTACCATACTTTTAATAAGCGTGGGCGAATATAAACAGCTCACCTTTTTACCCGTAATTTTTGCGAACCTGGTAATAGGAATTTTTCAACAAATGCGCTCGAAAGCGGTGCTCGATAGACTTACTCTTTTGGATAAATCGACGTACGTTGCCGTTCGCGACGGCAAGCAAATAAAGCTGATTTCGGACGAGCTTGTCTTAGGCGACCTTATTTTGTTAGAAGCGGGGCAACAAATTCCCGCGGACTGCATAGTTGAAAGCGGCGAAATTTCAGTTAACGAATCGCTTTTGACCGGCGAGGCGGACGAAATCGAAAAACGCGAAAAAAGTGAGCTTTTATCGGGAAGTTTCGTAGTTTCGGGCTCGGCTTACGCCACTTTGGTTAAAGTCGGCGAAAATTCTTACTCCGCAAAACTTACACGCCAGGCAAAGGAAATTAAGGACAAAAAGTCCGAAATGATTAAGGATATCGACCGAATCATTCTTTGCGCGGGAATAATAATCATTCCCATGGGAATTTTGCTGTTTTGCCAATCGCACTTTGCAAACTCCTCGCCGATCGCCGAATCGATTAAAGACACGATAGGCGCACTTATCGGAATGATTCCCGAAGGCTTGCACCTTTTAACCACGATCGCCCTCGCGTTAAGCGCGATAAGACTTGCGCAAAATCACGTTTTGCTGCACGACATGCGAAGCGTTGAAACCTTGGCGCGCGTCGACGTTTTGTGCGTTGACAAAACCGGCACTATCACCAAAAGCGAAATGAGCGTCTCGGACGTTTTAATCCCCGATTGTTTTTGCGACTCGACTGGGTGCGACAAAACAAGCGACGGCAAAAATAAAAATAACGAAATCACCTCGCTTTTGCGCTCTTATTTAGGCGCGATAACGGACGAAAACGCCACTACCGCCGCACTTAAAAAATACTTTTCGGAAAAAAACGGTTATAATAAGCACACCGAGTTTTCGCCCGAAAAAATCGAAAATTTCAGTTCTAAAACCAAGCGCTCGCGCATTTTTACGAAAGACGCGGAATTTTTGCTAGGCGCGCCCGAATTCGTTTTGGAAGCAAGCGATTTGGAAAAATACAAACCCGTTTTCGCGCATAAAACCGAAGACGGCGAACGCGTTTTGGCATTCTGCAAAAAAACGCGCGAAAACTTAAATTCCGATCTCGGCGACGGCGATGGCGCAAACAAAAAAAGCGGCAAAACGGAATTTTGCATTTTTATATGTCTTAACAACGAACTGCGCGAAAACGCCGCGGATATTTTCGGATATTTTGAAAAGCAAGGCGTAGCCGTTAAGGTTATTTCGGGCGATAACCCCGTAACCGTTTCGCAAATCGCGAAAAAGGCGGGAATTAAAAACGCCGAAGCTTTCGTTGACGCCTCTACCCTTGTTAGCGACGAGGATATTTTAGAAGCGGTAAAAACAAAAACGGTGTTCGGCAGAGTTAAACCGGAACAAAAAAAGCAAATCGTTTTGGCTCTTAAATCGCTAGGAATGAAAGTAGCCATGACCGGCGACGGCGTTAACGATATTTTAGCCATGAAAGAAGCGGATTGCTCTATCTCGATGGGCTCGGGAAGCGACGCCGCAAGAGAGGCTTCTCAAGTGGTTTTAATGGATAACGATTTTTCGCACATGAAACAAATCGTTTCGGAAGGTCGGCGCGATATCAACAATATCACCCGCACCGCCACTTTGTTTTTGTATAAAAACATTTTCTCGATTTTACTTTCGGTTTTCTCGCTGATATTCGCGATTTCTTATCCGCTAGACCCCGTTCATGTTTCATTCGTTTCGCTGTTCAACGTAGGAATGCCCGCGTTTTTGCTGACTTTGGAACCGAACGAAAAAAAGCAGAGCGGCAAATTCATTATTCAAACGCTTATTCGGGCTTTTCCCGCGGCGTTCGGAGCATGGCTCGCAAGCGCGGCATTGGTGTTTTTAGGCAGAAACGTAGGGCTTTCGGGCATAGAACAAAGCACGCTTACCCTTCTTGCGCTTTCGACGGCAGGATACTTGCTTTTGTTTCAAGCGATGCACCCGATTACGCTTTATCGCGCGATAGTCGCGGCAATTTGCGTTTTAGGTTTTACAGCCGCCCTACTTATCTTAGGCGACTGGGCTGGACTTTGCTCGCTGACGCTTAAAACGGCGGGAATTTGGGCGATTTTGGCTGTTTTCGAAGGGATTATAACCTACGCCGTTCCGATAATTTTCGATAAAATAAACGCAAAACACGCAATCGAGCAAAAAAACGAATAAAACAAACATTCTTTACAAATCCTTTATAAATAAAAATAACGTTTAGCGAAACAATAATCGTTAAACGTTTTTTTATGTAAAAATTTTTTCGGTCGTCGCCCCTTCTCTCATATCGGCTTACGACGACAGGCTTTAAGCCGCCGCAAAATTCAAAACGTAATCGCCTATCGAAATTATAAGCGTAAGAATTTTCGCACCGTTTCGATAATTCGTTGCCGACAAAACGGCGTTCCCGCTTTTTTCTTCGATTAGAATTTCATAAATAGCAGATTCGTAGGTTGAAGCGGTTAATTTATACGTGCCGTCGTAAGTTTTGCCGTTGGTTTTATCGATTATAAAAAACGTGCCGTTTTTTGCACTGCAAGTCATATTTAAAGCGACGGCATTCGAATAATTACCTTCGTCCAAGCCGCCGTCTGACGGTGCGTAGGCGATATAATCTCCGTTTTTTTCGATTGATTGAATAGTGGTCATATTCCAAGAATAGTCACTTATTTCGCGTTTTTTCGCGCTATTGCAAGCCGATAAACCAAAACACGACGCAACGGATAAAACAAAAGCTATAACTCTTTTCATTTTTTCCTCTTTTATATTTTTTTACTCTTTACAAATAAGCATAGCCGCAAAAACGCAAATCGGTTCGATTTTTCGCCGAGGTTTTTTATTTGCGTTTTTATGCAAAAAAAATCCGAACCTTTCGCGCTGCACAATTAGTGCGCCGACAAAGTTCGGATTATCTTGATTTTGGTGGAGATAATGAGATTCGAACTCACGGCCTTCGCGTTGCGAACGCGACGCT
>CAYVKZ010000033.1:0-18955 GCA_964452295.1 uncultured Acidiphilium sp. | reverse complement strand
TCAACTGCTCGTCCGTCATGTCCGCGTTTTGTTCGCCGCGATAATCGGTAACGTATATAGGTCGCCCCTCGGCGGCGGAAAAAATGCCACGCAAGGTTTGCTCGTCGCGATATTGTTTTTGCAAATCGCGAAGCTGAACGCCCACCGCGGTAGCGCCCGAAGCGATCGCGTTTCGCACGCGAATTTCGGCTTGCTTGCCCATGGGCACTTGCACCATGACCGTAGCAAACGGCTCGCTTAAGTTTAAAAAACTGGCTTTAATGCTGGTTTTCATATAGTCGCCCTTTTATCAATTGCCGTAGCGCAAGCGATTCAACGCGCTTCTGCCGCCGTCTATCATGATATTCGCGCCGTTTATGAATTGCCCTTTTTCGGACGCGATAAACAAGCATAAGTCCACGATTTCTTGCGGATCGGCGGCTCTGCCGAGCATCGTCCTCATTCCGCTCATATCCGGGCGAGTAAGCACGGGTCCGGGCGAAACGCATACGCAACGAATCCCGTATTTTTCGCCGTATTGAGCAACGCTTTTTGTTAAGCCGTACATAAGCCCCGCTTTGGCGGTAGGATAATCCATGCCTAAGCCGTCTCCTTCCTCGCCCGAAATCGAGCCGATGTTTATTATTAAGCCGCCCTTTTGCTTACGCATGTGCCCTAAAACCGCGTGCGCGAAATAAAACGGACCTTTTAAGTTTACGTCTAACCCCCAGTCGAACACATCGATGGGAACGTCCGGGAATTCCGCATCCCAGCCCACTTTTAACATTCTTCTGGCTGTTCCGCCCGCAAAATTGGCAACAATATCTATCGCGCCGAACTCGCTTACGGTTTTTTCGCACGCGGCGCAAACTTGCTTATAGTCGCGCACGTCGCAAATAACGCCTAAAGCCTTGCCGACACCCGAAGCGTTTATTTCGGCAACCTTTTCGTTTAAAACTTTTTCGTTAACGTCGCACATAACGACGTTTCCGCCCGCCGCGGCGAAACTTTTTGCAAAAGTTAATCCCATACCCGAAGCGGCACCCGTAGAAACGGCGGTTTTACCTTTAAAATCCCACTCTATTTTCATAATTTTCTCCTACTGCGCCGCACTATTTTAAAGGCGACGCGCTTTTTGCCTTTTAGGGCTGATTTTATTATATATCATTGACATTTTTTTATCAAGCGTATATAATACTTTTATACTGCTAAAAAGTAAACCTATTCTGCTACGCTTCTTTGCCGCGCGGAATTATGAATTATTTATTCGAGCAAAAAAATACAAAAAAGAGGAAGTTCCGTGATAAAAGCCGATTTGCAAAGCTCGCTGTTGTTTTTATTGACAGCTAAATACGAATATACAAAAAACGAACAATACGACTATTCTGCCGCCTCCAGACCTTGCCACAATCTTGTTTTTATGCTATGCGGCAGTGCGGAAATAGTTAGCGAAAACGAAAAATTCACTGTGCGTGCGGGCGAGCTTTTATATATTCCGCAAGGCTCTTATTATAGCGCCAAGTGGATTGCCGAACCGAAAACCGTTTTTCATTCGCTACATTTTGCGTTTAACGCAGAGCACAACCCTTTGCAAAACAAGCAAGTGTCGGTTCAGAAAATCGACTGCAACGATTTTTACGAATTATATTCTTTAGTAAAAAAAATCGCCGAGCGCCGTTTTTTGAACGGAGCCGACGGTTTTTTCGCGCTTTCCGCCTTTTACGAGCTTTTCGGAAAAATTTCGGAACGCGTAACGATAGCCGAAAAGAAAAACTGCGAAGCGTTATACCCTGTGATAAAATATATCGAAAACAATTACAAATCAAAAATTTCGATAGATAAACTTGCGGAATTGTGTTTTTTAAGCACCTCGCGCTTTTATCACTTGTTTAAAGAAAAACTCGGCGTTTCGCCGATTGTTTATAAAAACGACGTCGCCATAAAGCATGCCGCGCAAGAATTGCTATATCAACCCGAAAAATCTATTGCGGCGATAGCTAAAGATAACGGTTTTTCTTCGGTAGTTTATTTCGAGCGCGCTTTTAAAAAGAATATAGGCAAAACGCCTTCGGAATATCGCAAAGATAAACGACTGATTTAAAAAACGACCGATTTAACTAAGAAAGCTTTCGATTTTTACCGCTTGCGCAAAACGGAGCATTAAGCCTAATCAAGCGTAATATTTTGCTTGAGTTGTCCACATATCGTAATAAATCCCGTGATTTTTCAAAAGCTCGTCGTGAGTTCCTTGCTCTGACACGGAGCCGCCGTCGAACACGATTATTCTGTCGCAAAAACGACAAGAACTCATTCGATGCGACACGAAAACCGAAGTTTTTTCGCCGACTAAATCATTAAATCGCTCGTATACTTCGGCTTCGGCAAGCGGGTCGAGCGCGGAAGTCGGCTCGTCCAGAATAACAGCGGGCGCGTTTTTATAAAGCGCGCGAGCTACGGCGATTTTTTGCGCTTCGCCACCCGAAATTTCTATCCCGTTTTCACTGTTGTTTTGATAAAGAATACTGTTTATTCCCTTTTCTTCGCGCTCGAAGCGTTCGCCGACACCCGACTCGCTTAAACAAGCCCAAACATCCTCGTCTTTACACTCGCGGCTTCCGCAAGCAACGTTTTCTTTAACCGAGTAAGAAAACAGCTTAAAATCTTGAAAAACGACCGAAAATAAATCGTATAGTGCAGAACGCGAATATTCTTTTACGTTTGCGCCGTTTATCAAAATTTCGCCGTCTTCGACCGCGTAAAACCTTAAAAGCAACTTAACGATAGTAGTTTTACCCGCTCCGTTTTTTCCGACGAACGCTATTTTTTCGCCCTTGTTTATTTTAAAACTCACGTTTTTTAAAGCGTAATCGGTCTGACCGGGGTATTTAAAGCTCACGTTTTTAAACTCGATATCGATAACCGAGGGGACGTTTTCTATTTTTCCGTAAGTAATATTGCTCGGCAAATCGATGACGTCCGAATAATATCTTAAATACGCGGCACTGCGCTTTATTGCCGCGACCAATGCCAAAAACAAAGAAACCGACGCGCCAACCGAAGTAACCGCGCTTACACCCGCCGCCACCGCGCCTATCGAAATTATTCCGTAATACGCGCGAAGTCCGACGTAGAGATAAGCGACAAACAACAAAACGTATGAAACCGCAGTAGTCAGGCACTGAAGTTTTATATTTAAATCGGAATATTCACTCCAAGTAGCGTTGACGTCGTTTTTACTTTGTATAACCTTAGGCATTAAAAGATTTTTCATTCCGTAAATTCGAATATCCTTGCCGTAAGTGTAATTAGAACATACTTCGAAAAGATAGCTAAACCTTCTGTTTCCGTCGATATTGCCCTCCATTGCCGAAATAGCCGCCTTTGCGTCGGCTTTGGAAACGAGCGCGGAAACCACGACCGACGCACAAAGCAAAACGAGCACCGCCACCCCGCCTAAAGGGCTTGCGACTACGCTATAAAGCGCGCCCTCGCCCGAGCCGCCGCTCGCCGAAAAGACTCCGATTATAAGCGCGAGCGAATAAACAACCTTAACTACGGTACCGAAAAGGGCGGCGCCGATCTCTATTAAATTAGTCATTCCGCCGTTGGAATTCGCTCCGTCGCGCGCGGCTTGCAAAAGCTCGAGCACTGCGGGATCTTCTATTTGCGAATAATCTGCCGAAAAACTTTTTTTGGCTATTGCCGCGTCTACCTTAAACTCTAAAATTTCCGCATATTTATTGACAAAATATTGAGCAGTGCGCGCTAAAACGCAACAAACGAGATTAGCTATAAGCATCGAGCCGATCAGCGTGAAAATATAACTTTTCGATGCGTTTTCGACCAATCCGTTTATTATCGCGTACGAAAAAATTATACTTACAAACGGAATTATATCCGCAAAAAATTGCTTTATAAACGACGAATATACGAATTTAGGACAAAGTTTCGCGCTTAGTTTAAAACAAACGAACGCGTCTTTAAATCCGATCCTTTTTTGCTTGTCGTCGGCTGTTTTACTTTGATTTTTTTTACGCATAAACGCCATCTCCTTCCGATTTTTCACTTGTGTTTTCTCTTAAATTTTCGCTTTTATCTTCAGTTTTTTCAAAGTTTTCGATGCCTTCCGAATTTTTCGTATTTTCCGCGTTTTCGGCGTAGTATTTTGCTTGAACCTCAAACAGCGCGGCGTATTCGCCGTTTTTTCGCATAAGTTGCTCGTGCGTGCCGCGCTCGGAAATTTTTCCGCCGCTAAGCACTAAAATCTCGTCGCAAAAACGAGTAGAAGCAAGTCTGTGCGAAATAAAAACGGAGGTAACTCCTTCCGAAAGCGATTCGTAAAGCCTATAAATTTTTTCTTCGTTAATAGGATCTAAAGCGGCGGTCGGTTCGTCTAAAAGCAAAATCGGCGCGTTTTTGTATATCGCGCGGGCGATCATGAGTCTCTGAGTTTCGCCGCCTGAAAAAGTAACGCCGTTTTTATCGAAATTGCGAGTTATAAACGTTTTTTCGCCGCTAAGAAGCGAGCGTATTTTTTGCGTTAAACCCGCTTTTTCTATAGACTCCCAAAACAAATCTTTATCGGCGTTTTGCTCGTCGGTGCAAGTTACGTTATCGAGCACGCTGAACGCAAAAACCTTACTTTCTTGGAACGCCGCCGAAATAAGCTTATAGTATTCTTCGCGCGGATAGCCGCTTATGTCCTCGCCGTTGATTTTGATAACGCCCGAGGTAGGACGATAAAGCCCGCATAAAAGCTTAACGAGCGTCGTTTTGCCCGCTCCGTTATTGCCGACAAGCGCGATTTTACCGCCCGCGGGAATTTTAAACGAAACGCCGTCGAGCACGGGTTTTTCCGCCCCGGGATAGGTAAAACAAACGTTTTCAAGCTCGATTTCGATAGGAGATTTTACGTTTATTTCTTTTTCGTTTTCGGCAAAAGGCTTATCTTCTAAATAATCGCGATAGGCAGACACTTGCTTAGTGTGGGAGTGTAAACGATATGCCGAACTCGAAAAATCGCTAAGCCAAGTCGAAAAGCCCGCGGTAATACCTGTTACGAACACGAATTCGGAAAGCGAAAGCCCGCCGTTTATAACCGCTAAAGCCAGCACGAAATAGGTTACGGCGTCTCTGCAAATATTAAAGAAAACACCCGATAATTCCTTGCCGAAATCGTTTAATCGATAGCTTTTTTCGGCGTTTATGCGCCTTTTTATAAGTGCCTCGTTTTTTTCGACAAGCCAGTTTTCCAGCTTAAAAGCGCGCACGTCTTTGCCGTATTCCGCCCCCGAAACGCTACTCAAATAGTTGTTTTCGCGACTACATTCGTTGATTTTTTTACGCGCGTTTTCATAAAACTTGCCCGCTCGCACGGTAAAAACCAAATCGACGACGACCGAAAATATCAACGGTAAAAGCGCGTAGGGACAATAAATCCCGGTCAGCGCGCCGTAAACGATCATACCCGAAAAGCTTAAACAAACCGTAAAAAGGTCTTTCATCATTCCCTCTACGCCTACCCAGTTCGAAGACAGCGACTCGAAAGCTGCCCAAAGCTTGGTTTGACATTCGCGCGGTTCGATTCTATCGTAGTCGTCCGTAAGCGATTTTTCGGAAACCTCGCTTAAAAAATCGCCGCACCGAACGAAAGTGCTTTCCCATTGATAACGCTCTTTAGAATAAATTTTTATAATCTCGAATATTAGCGTTAACGCGACTAAAATCCCGATGCCCCACGCATATTCTCCTATGGAATTGCCGTCCGATAGCATTTGCACTGCGGCGGCTGCTAGTATCGAGCCTAAAAAAGGCACCGCCAGCGAACTTATGAAATTGGCAATAAAATAAACCGCCAACTTTTTATTCGCTTTAAGCGATTTTTTTATGACGTACAGCATCGGATTCTTCTTTTTTGTTTTTTTACTCTCTGTTTTCAACTCTAAAATGCTCCGAAATTTTATTTTTCTTAAATTTAATTACGCTTTATTCACGCGCTTTATTTTACTGTTCATCGTCGTCTAAATCGAAATCGTTTTTTAAATTCGCGCCTAAATCTTTTAAACTTTTAGCCGTTTTTTTCAAACCGTCTTTTAAACTGCGATTTACTATTTCGTCGACCGTTTCGCAAGCTCTGGCGTCGTTAACGACAACGTCGCCCGAGATGCTCGAACTTTTATAGCTATCCACCTTACCTCTTATTATAATATCGCCCGAAACGCTGCTCATTTTAGCGTCTTTAACAAGCGAGTCGTTTATTATAACGTCGCCCGAAACGGTACTTACGTTAAGCGATTTGCCGATAAGTTTCGCTATGCGCACGTCGCCCGAAACGGTGCTAATGTTAGCCGATTGTTCCGCAAAAACGCACACGTTCGAGCCTAAGCAGTCACCCGATACGACGCTGAGATTAAAGCTTTTGCTTTTTAAGTTTAGATTTTCAATCGAAATATCGCCGCATCCGCTCGAACTGAGTTCTATTTTGTTAAAGCTTAAATCTTTGTTTACGTAAACGCGAACCTCGCCACCCGTCGAAAAATATCTGCCGAAAAATTTGCTTTTTTTCCCGTCGGGCGCTTCGATAAAACTAAACTCTTTTTTATCGTTGTTGCTTTCGTAATTGACCTTGCCGTCGATTTCAACGCTTACCCCCGGCTCGTCGGTAGCAAGAATCATCACGTCGGAATCGTAAACGTTTATAACGAAATCGTCTAAACGATCATCGTCAAAAGAAGCGCGATTATTCGCGAAATCACCGCGTTCATCGGGGCGAGTTCCGCCACCGCTAAAATAAGCGCCGTTTTCGAAATTTTCGTTCGGCGCACCGCTTTTATCTTTCGTTTCGCTCATTTTATCGGATTTATCAAGCTCCTCGCATAGTTTTTTGACTATTTGTTCGGGCGAACCGAATTTTTGCAATGCTTCTTGCTCGGAAAACCCAGCCTCTAAAGCCAAATCGTACCGCCTTTTATACTTTTGAATAAGTGCGTTTTTATTTTCTTCGCCTATGCCGCTTTTATCCGCCGCGACGCTCAGTTCGCGCAAAAAATCGTTTATCATAAAAATTCTCCTTTATCTTAACCATTGAAGAGCCGCACCAATTAAGCCTTAAATGGGGGTTCGACTCTCTAATGGCTATCCGTTTTTATTTTCGGCGTTTAAAGATTTTTAAGCAGTTCTTCTGCTTCGTCGAAATCAATTTCGCCGTTTTTAAGCATTTTAAGTACGCCCTCGCGCGTGAATTTAACAGAACTTGCGACGCTTTTATCGAATCCCAAACGGTCGATAAGCGTTTCTAAATTCTTTTTTACGGTGGGATAAGATATACCCAATTCCGCCTCGACTTGCTTAATGTTGCCCGCGTTTTTTATGAACACCAACGCAAAATTTTGCAATTCTTCGGGCAAATAGTCAAACTTGCTCAATTTAAAATCGCCGATATAACGAGTGCCGCAGTCGTCGCACCCAAGTTCTTTTACGGTAAGACGTTCGCCGCAAATCGGGCATGTTCCTAAAAGCTTCTTTTTCGATTTAATCATTTTATTTTTTTCTCTTATTTTTTACTTTACACTTAATTCTGCCGAAAGTTAAAAAATGTGCATGTTTTAACTTCTTCTTTATTTTAGACCTTGTTTTTAATTTTGTCAACGATTTTTTTAAGCTTTTTAAAATTAGTAATTAAATTTTTTAATTTCAAAATTGATTTTTTTAATTTTTTAATTCATTTATTTAAAAAACGCCGCTGTTAAGCAGGGCTGTCGCCTTTTTGCATTTTTTACAAATCTTTGCCACAAAAAAATAAATTCCAGAAAAATCCTTTATATGGATTTAAAGTGTTTGACAAAAAAATAAAATTAGTATATACTAAATAAGCTTGTAAACGAGCAGTTCGTTTTTTAAGCACAGATGCGCCATTAGCTCAATTGGATAGAGCGTTGGTCTACGGAACCAAAGGTTAGGGATTCGAGTTCCTTATGGCGCGCCAAAAAAGAAACCCGAATTATCGCACTAAAGCGGCTTTTCGGGTTTCTTTTTGTTTTTTGTGATTTTTTTAGATTTTTCCTGCTAAACGCTTGCCAAAAATCTCAATTATGTGTAAAATTAGCCCTTAAAAAATCTCAATTATGTGTAAAATAGGCAGTGTAAAAAATCTCAATTACGTGATAAGGTGATAATTATGAAGCGAAAAATTTATGTTTCCTTTAAAATTTTATCGAAAACAAACGATTTCGGCTATCCTTAAGCGGCTTAAAATTATCCGTTATAAAAAATGCGGCTTGCGTTTTAAACAAGCCGTTTTTTTATTGTTTTTTATTGTTTTTTTCACTAAAAAATCAAAGCCGTTAGGCGCGATCTTCTAACATCGCCTTAACTTTCATAAGCCGCGTGGTTGCGGCGCGCTCGTTTTCCTCGAGCTTGGAAGATATATAACTTATGGTTTCTTCGAGCTGAGGAATCATAACGTATTCTAAGGCGTTGACGCGGCGCTTATTTTTTTCGATTTCGTCGGCAAGCATGGTTACTTGCTTTTCGACCTCGGCAAGCTCGGTTAATTTAACCAAAACGCCCGTTATTTTGCGCACCGAATAATCCGCCTCGCTGGTAAGCCCGGTAAACGAGTAAGGATAAAGTTCGCTACCCTTTTTTTCGTTTATCTGAATTTTCGGCACTATTACGTTCATCACCGACGTCGTTTCGAGCGATAATTCTATCGACGAAGCGGGCATCATAAACGCGTTTTCGATTATAGCGGGGGAAGTCAGCGCCTTTGCCATAGCGAACTCTTTCAAAACGGAGGCTAATTCTTTTTCGACCTCGTCTCGCAAAAGCTTATTGCGCTTAATAAGCACGGAAAAACGGCGAATCATTTCGTCCGATTTGTCCTTTAAAAGCTTATGCCCGCGCGTTGCCGTTTTTAAGCGCGCTTTTAATTTTTTCAACTCCATTCTGGTGGGGTTTACGTTGATTTTTGCCATTTTTACCTTTTTGCGTTTTTATGTGCGTTTAATTATTTTAGTAACGGTTTTTGCCTGTTTGCCGAACGATAAAACCATTAAGCCCGAGGCAAATATTTGTCTAAATATTTTTCCTTTATGCGCTTTAGCTCGGCACGCGGAAGCATTGCGAGCAATTTCCAACCTAAATCGAGAGTTTGCTCGATGGTGCGGTTAGATTCGAAACCTTGAGAAACGTAATTCTTTTCGAATTCCTCGGCAAAAGCCGCGTAAAGTTTATCCGTTTGAGTAAGCGCCGAATCGCCCAAAATCGCGGCGAGTTCTTTACTTTCTTTACCGTGAGCATAGGCGGCGAAAAGCTGATTCATCGTGTCTGCATGGTCTTCGCGCGTTTTACCGTCGCCGATACCTTTATCCTTCAAACGCGAAAGCGAAGGCAATACGTCTATCGGCGGGATTATGTTCTTTTTATATAACTCTCGCGAAAGAATTATCTGTCCCTCGGTAATATATCCGGTAAGGTCGGGAATGGGGTGTGTTTTGTCGTCCTCGGGCATGGTGAGCACGGGAATTTGCGTAATCGAACCTTTTTTGCCCTTAATTCTACCCGCGCGCTCGTAAAGCGAAGCGAGGTCAGTATATAAATATCCGGGATAACCGCGTCTGCCCGGGACTTCTTTACGCGCCGCCGAAACCTCGCGCAGTGCCTCGGCATAGTTGGTTATATCCGTCATGATAACCAAAACGTGCATGCCTAAATCGAAGGCTAAATACTCGGCGCAAGTAAGCGCCATGCGAGGAGTCGAAATGCGCTCGATTGCGGGATCGCTTGCCAAATTGGTGAACAAAACCGTTCTTTCGATAGCTCCCGTCTTTCTGAAATCGTCGATAAAATACTCGGCTTCTTCGTACGTAATACCTATCGCCGCAAAAACTACGGCAAAAGGCGCGTCGCTGTTTTTAACAACGGCTTGACGAGCGATTTGTGCGGCAAGTTCGGCGTGAGGAAGTCCGCTCATACTGAAAACAGGCAACTTTTGCCCGCGAACCAACGTGTTTAAGCCGTCTATCGCGGATATTCCCGTTTGAATAAACTCGTTGGGATAATCTCTGGCGGCGGGATTTATCGGCTCGCCGTTTACGTCTAAATGTTTATCGGCGATAATCGGAGCGCCGCCGTCGCGCGGGTTGCCTAATCCGTCGAAAACTCTGCCGAGCATATCCAGAGAAACGGCAAGCTCTATGCCTTTGCCCAAAAATCTAGCCTTAGAATCGCTTATTCTTAAGCCTTGAGCGCTTTCGAAAAGCTGAACGACCGCTTTGTCGTCTTTAACCTCGAGCACCTTACCCTTGCGAACCTCGCCGTTTTTTTGAGTTATTTCGACAAGCTCGTTATAACCTACCCCCTCCACGCCCTCTACGAGCATTAAAGGACCTACTACTTCTTTAATCGTTTTATATTCCTTATACATCAGCTTCACCCGTGCGTGCGATTTTTTTAAGTTCTAAAGTCATATCGCGCAAAAGTTCGTCGAGCGAGGAAATATCGCCCTCGGCAACGTATTTAGCTCTGCCTATTTTTTCTTTCGCTTCGCTGTTTAAAATATCGTCTAGCTCGGCGTAGTTATCAACCGCCGCGTTGCCCAAAACGTAAAACTCGTGAATGAGTTTGAGCATTTTGTATTGTTTTTGGAGCGAAGTGTAAGTGTCGATTTCATGGAACGCGTTTTGATGCAAATAGTCCTCGCGGATAATTTTAGCCGTTTCCATGGTCATTCTGTCTTTATAAGAAAGCGCGTCTACGCCGACCAAGCGAACTATTTCATCCAGCTCGGCTTCTTCTTGCAGTATTTTCATCATAAACGCGCGAAGTTCGACGTAATCGGAAGCGACGTTTTCTTTAAACCATTCGCCTAATCGATCGCCGTAAAGCGAATAACTTATAAGCCAATCTATCGCGGGGAAGTGCCTTTTGTACGCAAGCGAAGAAGACAACCCCCAGAAAACCTTGACTATGCGCAACGTTGCTTGCGAAACGGGTTCCGAAAGATCTCCGCCCGGGGGCGACACGGCACCGATAGCCGTTATCGAGCCGACCGCGCCCTCTTTGCCTAAAACTTTAACTATACCCGCGCGCTCGTAAAATTCGGCAAGGCGCGAGGATAAATACGCGGGATAACCTTCGTCGCCGGGCATTTCTTCGAGTCTACCGCTCATTTCGCGCAAAGCCTCTGCCCAACGAGAGGTCGAATCCGCCATTATGGCTACGTTATAGCCCATATCTCTGAAATACTCGGCTATGGTTATGCCCGTATAAATCGACGCTTCGCGCGCGGCAACCGGCATATCCGAAGTGTTCGCGATGAGCACCGTGCGCTTCATAAGCGGTTCGCCCGATTTGGGGTCTTTAAGCTCGGGAAATTCGTTTAAAACGTCGGTCATTTCGTTGCCGCGTTCGCCGCAACCTACGTAAACGATGATTTCGGCGTCAGCCCACTTGGCAAGCTGGTGCTGAACTACAGTTTTTCCGCTTCCGAACGGACCGGGAACGGCGGCACACCCGCCTTTCGCTATCGGAAACAGCGTGTCGATAACCCTTTGCCCGGTTACCATCGGCATAGACGGAGACATTTTTTCTACGTAAGGGCGAGCTTTTCTAACCGGCCACTTGCGGAGCATCTCTACGGATACGCTTTCGCCTTTTTCGTTTACTATTTCGCTAACGGGCTCGGTTATGTTAAAATCGCCCGATTTTATGCTTTTTATTTTGCCGCTTACGCCGTAGGGCACCATGATTTTTTGTCTTACGGTAGGCGTTTCGTTTACAAACCCTAGTTCGTCGCCCGCCTGAACTTCGTCGCCGACGCGAGCCGTCGCCTCGAATGCCCATTTTTTATCGCGATCGAGGTTGTTAACGGCAATTCCGCGACTTATTCTGTCGCCGTATTTTTTAACCATTTCGGCAAGCGGACGCTGAATTCCGTCGAAAATTCCCTCGATAAGCCCCGGGGCAAGCTCTACGGACAAAGGTTCGCCCGTGCTTACGACCTTATCGCCCACGGCAAGCAGCGAAGTTTCTTCGTAAACCTGAATCGAAGCTTTATCGCCGCGCAGTTCTATTATTTCGCCGATTAACGCCTTTTCGCCCACTTTTACAACGTCGAACATTTTAGAGCTTGCCATATTTTCGGCAACGATGAGCGGTCCCGCGACCTTGACTATTCTGCCGACGTTTTGAGTGTTTAAGTTTTCTTGCATTTACTTTTCCTCTTTGTTAAACAATATGTCTACCCCGAGCGCCCTTTCCATGCGCTCTTTTAATTTACCCGCGGCGTAGCTCGAAGATTTTTCCGAAGGCACGGGAACTATTATGGGGTAAGGATTTTTTTCGAATTTTTTAAGCAAATCGTCCGTTTCGGCGGCTAGCCCGTCCGTTATGAAGATAACGGCGTAGTTTTTTGCAAGCTCGCGCAAAACGTCTTTCGCTTGCTCGCGCGACTTAGCGTAATACGCGTCTACTCCGCCCGCTTTAAAGGCGAGTACGCTGTCTCCGTCGCCGAGTATTGCCATTTTTCCGTTCATTATATCTCCTATGCCGCCCGCCATATTTTGCTTGTTTTTTTGCTCGAAAATGCCGATAATCGACCTATAGCGGGGCTTTTGCATTTTTTTGGCTTATATAAATCTATTTGTTTTAAGGGCTGTTTTAAATCGCTTATACCACGATAAGTCGCTTTAAAATTTCATCGCCCGAAAGTCCGTTTGCTTTCGCCGTTAAGCAAAGCTCCGCGCAATAAAGTTCGCTTTTTCGACGATAACAATAGTGTGCAAACACGAACTCGCCCGAAAGCTCGGTGAACTTTTCGCCGTTTAAAAACAGTGCTCCGAAACCTTTTGCTTCGCGTTCGAGTTCGATAAAAGGCAAACCAGCTTCGCATCTTTCAAGCGCGAGCGCGGCGATTTTTTTATATTCGTCGACCTCGAACGCTTTTTTAAGTTTAGCCACGTTTTTTTCGGTCAAAGCTTGAACTTTATCCGCCGAAAGCCCGACGATTTTTTTACCGCTTTTTACGGTTATAAGCATTTTTTTCGCTTGCTCTTCATTCGCTGCGCGAAGGCACGCGGATATATCGGCTGCGATTATTTCGCGCTCGATTATCTTTTTTAAAAACTCGTGCTTCGCAAGTCGCATTTGACATTTGAATTTTTCGCGCACGAAGTCGGCGTTTATTTGCATTCCGCTCGGATTTTCGCCGCTTGAAAAGGCGGATTTCGCTAAATCTATGGCGCTTTTAAGCTCGTGATAAAGCCCGCAATCTTTGCCGCTCGTTATATATTCGGTGATTTGTTCTATCGAAAAATCGCCGACGGCGCAAAGATATTTTTCGGGATTAAGCCCGAGCGAAAGGCTTTTTACCAACGCCTCGGCGTTGGCGAAATCGTAGGGAATTAAAAAATGCGATCGGCACGCCGAATCGGGCGCGTTTTCTTTAACGAATTCCACAAAAGATTTTTCTTCGCTTTCGATTACGCCGCGATAACTTTCGCCATCTTTATTTTCGCCGCCGAAGCCGCTTTCGCCTAAAATCGATAACGCTTCATCTAAAGACGAAGCCTCTGCCATTCGTCTAAAACGCGCTTCGCCTACGAGTTTAGCCTCGTTCGCGCGGCAAAGCGCCGCGATAAAAGTTGAATTTTTGTGCGTGTTTTTTTGCGTATTCATCATTTTAACTAAAAATTTCGCGTGCGACTTCGCCCGAATGTTCGTCGGCGTAAGCTTTTACGGCGGCTTCGAAAGTGAAATCGCAGTCGCTTATTTTGCCCGAAATTATAACACCGCCCTTAAAATCGCCGTTTTTATAAACTTTCAGATTTTTTTCTCTGGCGACATCGAGCCGTTCGACGTCTTCTTTTGCAATCGGCGCGTTTTTAGACAAAATAAGGCAGTCGCCATTTTGCGCATATTTTTGAGCGCGCTCGGCAACGTATTTTAAATAATTCTCTTTATCGGTGCGACAAAGCAGTTCTAAAGCGCGATTAAACGCCGAACTCACCACATTTTGCTTGGCTTCGAGTGTTATTTTACGTCCCTCTAACCTTGCAAGCGTTTTTTTGCGATCGATAAGTTCGGCTTCCGCGGCATCACATTCGCGCTCGCAATCTAAAAGAGCGTGCTCGCTTTCGGTTTGAGCGGTAGCCCACACGGCTTGCGCTTTTTTAGAAGCCGCCGACGTAATATGATCCGCTCTATCCTGCGCGTCGGATATTATTTTTTGTATTATTGCGTCTTTTTCGTTCATTTCGATACTATAATTATTGTTTTTTTGCGGATAAAATTTCTTTGTATTAAAATTTAAGTTCGCAAAAGTTTATTAGCCGATGGTACCCAAAAGCATTATGGTTATAACGAGCGCCAAAATCGCGTAGGTTTCGACCATCGCGGGAAAAAGCATCATTTTTGCGCCCGCGTTTTCGTTTTTAGCGATAGACATAATCGAGCTTACCGCAGTTAAACCTTGGAATATAGCCGAAGCCATACCGACTATGGTCATAGGCAAAGTCGCGCCCAAAACCGCGAGTCCGTCGCTAACGTCCATGCCCATTTTAACGCTGCTTAAACCGATAATCGTAATAACGAAGCCGTATAAGCCTTGCGTTGCGGGTAAAACCGCGATTACGAATACTTTCGAAAACTTCTTTTCGTCGTCGGCGATAGCGCCCGCGGCGGCAGAGCCGGCTTTGTACAGACCGATGGCGCTGCCGATGCCGCAGCATATCATGCAAAGCGCCAAGCTTAAAATTGCTATAACAGTTCCTGTCATAATTTTTTCCTCCGAGGTTTTTTTGCCTCTTTTTTAATTCTTTTTATTTGTTTTATTCCAAAGCGCAGATTTTTCGGCGCCGTAAGAATCGTTTTTAACGAGTTTTTTAGCTGATTTAAACGTTTTAATCAATTCAAATACAAGTGCGAAAACTTACTGCCCATAGGAGTGAACAACTCGCCGTCTCCCTCGTAAAATCGAGAGAAAAACTCTACGTATTGCAACCTTGCGTCGTGAATAAACGCGCCCAAAAGCCCCATTGCGATATTGAAGGCATGCCCCGCGAGCATTATAAGCGCGCACGCGACGATTCCGCCTACTCCGCCGGGAGAGTCAAGCATAGGCAACGCCAAGCTGTTAGATACTATCGAGGCGATTTGCGCGCCCGAAAGCATTAAACCGTAAAGCCTTGCGTAGCTTAGTATATCCGAAAGATAATTGATAAGCCCGTAAACCGCGCCGAATCCCTTAGTGAATTTTCCGAACCCGCGCTGATGTCTGCCTGCGGTAAGCGCGCCTACGACTATCGCGGAAACAGCCATAACTCCGCCCGCAAGCGTTGCGTTTTCGTTTAAAACGCCGATCATTCCGAGCACCGCGACAATAAGCCCCGCGAGCATTATATCCCAAACGATACCGTCAAAAATGCCGTCCCAAACTCTGCCGTGCTTAAAGTGCACTAGCGCCGCCAAAAACAACCCGACCATTATGTGCAAAACGCCCATTCCGAGGCTTATTAAAAGCATAGTCGGCACGCTTATCCCCGCAAGCGAGGTAAAATCGCTTATGGGATCGGGCAAAAACGACTTTGAAATCCACCCTAAGTTCCGCATCAACGGAATCCCGAACAAACTATCGACCAAAACGCCGAAAATCACGGTAAAAAAGCCGCTGTAGGCTAAAACTCTAGCAAGTTTAGCCATAGACGAATTCGGGCGTTTTTGCTTCGAAGCGAACCAAAATCCGCCTATTATCATAAGCAACCCATAGCCGACGTCGGCGTTTATAAAACCCAAAAATACGGCGAAAAAGAAACCCATCACGCCGTTCGGATCTAGCGACAGATACTTGGGCGAAGAATAAAGATCGGTTACGAATTCGAACTGAGAGGCAACTTTATTATTGCGCATAAGCGTGGGTGCGAATTCGGTTTCGGGTATTTCGTAAAATTCGGTATAGCAGGCGCGAGTAACGCCGCCGACCACGTTTATAACCTCTTCTTTTTGCTCTTTCGGAACGTAAGCCTCTAGTAAAAACGTGGTTTTTGTACGCAAAAATTCGTTCGACGAACGTATTTTTTCTTCTAAAAAGCGAAAATAATCCGACAAGATTTTTAAATCGCGAACGACGTTTGCAAATCCGCAAATTTCAGAGGCGAGGTTTGTTTCCGCTCGATTAGCCGAAGCTATTTCCTCGTCGATAAGCTCGATTTTGCGTGCGGCGGTAAAATCGCCGACGTAGGCGCAAGGAACAAAACCCGCCGCGCTTAAAAGTTTTTCACATTCTTTTTCGTCGTTTAGCGAATAAACGACCGAAACGACAGAGCTTTTTTCGCCGCCCTCTTTAAAAACGGCTACTATAGGAGCGCCCTCTTCTTCTAGCGAGCGAGAAAGTTTACTATAAGCTCGGCTATCCAAAATTCCCGCGCGAACACAGGTCGTAGCCGTGTTTTTATAGTCCGAAAACTTATTTGCGAGCGGCAAATACGCTTCGTAACCCGTTCTCTCGTTTCTTAAAGCGATGATTTTCGCGCCGAGCGCGCCGTGTTGCTCGTTTAAACTTATAACTTTTTCGGCACAAGAAAGCAGTTCGGTTTCGCGCTCGGATATTTTCATAAAATCCTCGTACGAAACGGCGAAACCGTCCTCGATTATTTCAACGCCACCTTTTTTGGCAAATTTCGATATAAAACCGAGCGCTTTTTCGCATTTATCGCGCTTTTCCGAAGGCTCGCCGTCGCTAGACGGAACTTTCCGCCCCTCGAACATAGGCTCGCACTCCTTAAGCTCGACCGCGCCCGTTTTATGAAGCGCGTTTAAAAGCGCGTCTTGCTCGTCGGCGATACCCACGAGCTTCATTTTGAGCATCTTAGCAATCGCCATTTAAAATTCTCCGATAAATGTTTTCGCCCGCTGTTTGGGCGTTTTTTTCGTATTCGTTTATCAAAGCGCTAGCTTCGTCGCGACTTGCATCGGTAATTTTTAAATACTCCGCTTCGGCGTTTTTCGCCGCGGCGGCAAGCCTTTTGATTTTGCGCGCCTTAATCCTGGCGGCGGTAGCGTTTTGCACGTCGCGCGCGCGTTTTTCGGCATCCGAAAGCTCCGAACCAGCAGTTTGTTCCGCCTCGGTTTTTATTTTCTCCGCCATTTCTTCGGCGGCTAAAATTTCGCTGATGACTTCTTCTATCATAAATGCATCCTCTAAACGACGGTTAGGTTTTTTGAACCTTTTGCCAATCGCTCCAAACGCTTTTTCTCACATTTTAGTATAACAAAAGAAAAGCCGATTGTCAAGCCTATTTAGGCTTAAAACAACCGTCTTATCTTTACAAACGTAAAGTTTTTGTTCGTAAAATTTAGTTAAACAATAATATCGGAAGCTTTGTCTGAAAGCGCGCGTAGCGCATTTTCAAGCAAAACTGATGTTTTTTCAAACAAGAAGTGCCAAAACGAAAGTTTTTGTAAAAAATCCGCAAGGATTTTCAAGATTTTGCCGACAGACAAAATATTTACTTCTTATAGCTTTTATTTATATATCTAACCAAGGGCTACGTCGAGCGCGGTCATAAGGCAAAACCCGAGGGCGAACGCCGTAATTCCGCCGAGCTCACGGCAACTGTCGGGAATAAGATCTCGCGAGCAAACGTAGAGCATCGCCCCCGCCGAAAAAGCCAAAAGCCATGGAGCGAAATATGCGAACTTAAACGCAAGAAGTGCCCCTATAAGCCCGCTAACGGGCTCTACGGCTCCGCTGAGTACCCCTAAAAAAACAGCTTTCGCAGGACTCCTAGCACTACCTTTTGAACTTGCAACGGAGTAACTTTTTATCGAAAGCGCGGTAGCGAATCCTTCTGGTAAGTTTTGCACTCCTATGCCGAAAGCCACCCCGAACGCGGGAGCAAACCTTTCGAACTCGAACCCGCCTAAGCCCTTTAAAACCGCTCCGCCGGAAAGCGCCGCTCCTGCGATGACTCCGTAAGCCGCGCCTACAGCCATGCCCTCGGGCACGTTATGAACGGTAACGGCGATAAACATTCTGCCGCTTTTGTTTTCAGCGACGGGCAAAAGCAAAGCACCCATAAGCGCGTCTACGCCCAAAATTACAAAAAAGCCGAGAGCTACGCCCGCAGTAAGCGGCAAAAACGCACTTATTTTAATGTTTTCAGCCCCATCCTTGGCAGGCAACAACAACGACCAAAAGGACGCGGCGACCATAACTCCCGCCGAAAAACCACACGCGACGGAATTGTGTTTTTGCTCGTTTATAAAAAGAGCACATACCGCACCCGCGGCAGTCATAATAAAGATAAAACAGAGCCCTAAAAGCAAATCGCAATTTATCATTTGTTTTTCCCGAATATATTTGTCCCTTATATTATATTCGGAAGGCGTTGCTTTTGCCAAACAACGATATTCCATAGCGTCGCTTCGCAATTACAAAATTCATTAAGCCTTAAAACACTACGAAAACACAAAAAAATAAGTTTTTGCAAATAAAAATCACAAAGTGGCTTAAAAGCGTTTGCAAAAAACGCGAGTATATGCTAAAATAGTTAAGTCGTTTGGGGGTATAGCTCAGTTGGTAGAGCGCTTGAATGGCATTCAAGAGGTCGCCGGTTCGACCCCGACTATCTCCACCAAAAAAAAGAGTTCGCATTTGCGGACTCTTTTTTTGCTATTTTTTACTGTTTTTTGTCATTTTTACCGTTTTTTCGAACTAAAGGCGAGACACGCCCGAAATCGTCATCGATATCTTACTTAAATAAGCAAAAAAACTCTATAAAAACCAAAAAAACGGCAATACCTCAATAAAGAAGACTGTCGTTTACAGTGGTGCGCCTTCGGGGACTCGAACCCCGGACCCACTGATTAAGAGTCAGTTGCTCTACCAACTGAGCTAAAGGCGCGTTGTGGTGATCCATCGGAGACTCGAACTCCGGACACCATGATTAAAAGTCATGTGCTCTACCGCCTGAGCTAA
>CAYVKZ010000032.1:0-20571 GCA_964452295.1 uncultured Acidiphilium sp. | reverse complement strand
AAAGGTCAACGTCTTTAAGCATTTGCAAACCGCTTACCGAAATAAAGCCGTACATTGCTATGCACGCGCCGCCCATTACGCACTTAGGTAACATATTGATGATTGCTACGAAGGGAGATATGCAAGAAACTACCATACACATAATACCAGTTAATAAAATGGTCGATGTAGAAGCGTTTTTGGATATAGCAACGCAGCTTATCGATTCGCCGTAAGTGGTATTTGCGGCACCGCCAAAGAAAGCGCCAACCATAGAACCTACGCCGTCGCCGAGAAGAGTTCTATGCAAACCGGGATCTTCGAGCAAGTCGGCTTCAACTATGTTAGAAAGGTTTTCGTGGTCGGAAATATGTTGAGCGAGCTCTACGACTGCGATAGGAACAAATATTACTGCAAGATTCCCTATTGCTGCGGCATCAAGACCACTTTGAGCTTCGGGATGTCTGATAGCTTCTAAGAAAGTGAATTTAGGAAGAGACAAAAAGCTTTCGAACCTTACAGGGCTAAAGCATTCTTTAATTGCGGTAAAATTCACCAATCTCATTCCGACTAAGAATTCGCTGTTGCCCAAATAGCCGATAGCGGTTATTATTAAAGCAAGACCGAAACCGGCACCTATACCTACGATAAACGGAATAAGTTTTACACCTTTTCCACCCTTAACCGAAGCGACTACTATCGCAAGAAATGTAAACAAACCGACTACTATATGCCACAAGCTGTAATTATTGCCATCGTTGTACATCATCCAGCTACCCGCCGTTCCGGAAAGTGAAAGACCGATGATTGCAAGAACAGGTCCTATAATTACGTGAGGGAGAAGTTTTTTAATCCAACCCGAACCTACGAGTTTGATTATTATAGCGATTACAACGTAAACGAGACCCGCAAAGCCTACGCCGATTATAAGCCCCCAATATCCGTAGTTTTCAGTAACGGCAGCTTGAAGAGCGCCAAGGAACGTAAACGAAGAACCGAGGAATACCGGGCTTTTGAATTTAGTGAATAAAAGGTAAACTATAGTGCCCGCACCCGCGCCAAAGAAAGCAGCCGCAGGATCGCATTTTAGCCCATACGAAGTAACAAGGATAGGAACGAGCAAAGTTGCCGCCATAATGGCGATCATTTGTTGAAAAGCGAACACGAGGTTCTTTTTCAACGGCAGTTTAGCGTTTACGCCGTACTCAAGTTTCATAAGTAAAAACATCTCCTGTTTTTTTAGACGCTTTTAAGCCGTAAAAAAACCTCGCCGAGTTCGGCAAGGTAACGTTCACACAAAAATCCGCATACGAAAAGCGCAGCTTGTTTTTATAATGACGCAGCTTTAGGAAAAAAGCTAATTTCAACTATTAACCCGAAGCTAAAAACCTTGTCGGTATCCCGTACCGCTCTTTAAAAGCTTAATCGCATCTTTATTTCGTTAGCATTGTAGCAAATAAAAACGAAGCTGTCAAGGTTTTTTAACCCGCTTTGTGAAAATTATCTAAATTAATTTTTTTTCGGATTTTTGCGGCAATTGGTAAAGTTGTCAAATAATAACCCTTTTATAATGCTCTTCGCCGTTTTTTATCGAGGAGCCTTCGCTGTTTGAGTTTTCAAATCCGAATTCGAATTCATCCAATCCGTTACAAACCGCGACTCTGCTTATCGAAACCTCGTAAGCGGTAAGAACCTTGCTTTGCGTTTCGCTCAATTTTTTCGTGTATTCGCGGCTTTGTATTCTGCCCGTAAGCGCGATTTTTTCACCGACGGCAAGGTTTTTAACAAAACGCGCATTCCTACCCCAAGCTATGCAAGGAATGTAATCAGACTTGTTATATGCTCTGTTTACCGCGAGCAAAACATCTGCTATTTCGCGATTAAAAGGAGTGGTTCTGTATATCGGAGGCTTACATATATAGCCCGAAAGCGTCACGCTGTTTGGATTTTTATCTTCATCGCCGCTAAAAACTTCACGTATAAAAACGGTAAGCATCAATTTGCTTTTACCGTCTAGCATTTTGTTATAACTTCTAAACTGCCCTAAGGCGCAAATTTTTGACCCAACCTCAAGCTTGTTCGCCTCGATAAGTCGTTCGGAAATGGTAACGGGTAAAATATCCGCTTGACCGGACAGTCTTTTTACACCTACGCTCATTTCGTAAAAGCCCTCGCCGTATATTTCGTGCGAAAAAACCGCTTTAGTTAAAATTTCACCCGAAACGTAGGCTTTGTTGTTTGTTTTTTCAAGGTAACTCATAAAAATATTCCTCCAACTATGCTTTCGCACATGTTAATTAAACTTTTTTTCTTTAATTTTTATTTTTTATCTGTCTACCGCTTAAATCGATAACGTAATCGTCTTTATATATTAGGTCGCTTATAGGTACAAATTCGTATCCTTCCGCTTTTAACGTAGAAAAAATAAGCGGCAAACTTTCGGCCGTATGCTTACCGTTGTTGTGGCAAAGAATTATAGAACCGCTTTTAGTTCTGTTTATCACTCTTTTGGCGATATCCGTAGCACTTAAATCTTTCCAATCCAAACTGTCAACGTCCCACTGAATGGTGTAAAGCCCAAAATCGGTCGCCGTTTCTATAAGCAAATCGTCGTAATCGCCGAACGGCGCCCTAAAAAGTGTCGGGCTTACCCCGCATACGTTTTTTATTACCGAGCATGAATATTCAAGCTCTTCTTTGATTTGCTCGGCATTTTGCCTACTCATGTAAGAGTGCGTTTTGCTGTGCGTTCCGACTTCGTGCCCCTTTTCGACTATTTTTTTTAAATCTTCCTGATACTTTTCAGCCCAAAACGAAACACAAAAAAACGTACACCTTACTCCGTATTCTGCCATAACGCTTAAAAGTTCTTCGGTATGTTCGTTTCCCCAAGCGCAATCGAAAGAAATCGCAATTTTTTTATCGCTTCGTTCGACCGAATAAATCGGTAGTTTTTTTGTCGATTTATTATAAGAAAAAGCGTAAATGGTTTCGCCGTTTATCGCGCTGAATATAACGCAAAAAATAGTTAACGCCACCGCTACCGTTATCGTTGCAATCCTACGAGTTTTGTTTTTAAAACGCATTTTTCGTCTCCGATTATACAGCAAAAACAAGTAAATTATTTGACATGTTTTGTATTTTTATATAAAGTTTTGTCTTTTTAACCTTTTTGTTTTACTCTTTGCTCTCTTTAATTTATGCTAAAAATACTTGAATATTCCCGAATTTTTAAACCGCCTTGTAAAAAGCCTTAGCAATAAATAAGTTAAAAATTTAAAATAAAAAAACGCAAGTAAAACTCACGTTTTCAGATAAAAAAAATAAAGCCTATTTTTCAGACTCTATTTTTTTATAATTATTTTTGTTTTACTAAGGAGTTATTCCTCACTTTTTTCAATATGCGATATTTTATGAGCCTTAGCCGCTTTTTCTTTGTTTAAAAGATAAATTTCTTCAGTTGCCAATGCTATTTTTGTAATAACGTCGCGCTTAGTGAGCGGATAAGTCCAATAACTTTCGTTATCGGTAGTAATATCCAAAACGTCGCCGCCGTATTTATATGCGTATTCAATATGAACGCTTTCTTGCTCGCATCCTTCCTTTTTAACCGTAAAAGGTTCGCCGTAAGCTACGCCTGTCAAAGTCATCCCCGTGCAATCTTGAACGAAATGCCCTGTTCCTTGCTTTATGAAGCCGCGAGCGTTAGGCATTGTGTCTATGCGAACGTCGTCTTCGATATAATAAGTACCTTCGCGAACTTGTTTGCGCACGTTTTCGCGCTCCCACTTAAACCAATCTGGAATATGAGAAAACTCGGTTTCGCCGTCTTCGGCTACAAGTTCGCCGTATTCGGTCATATAATAGCGTTTTTTGCAAGCCTCGCACCAAAGCTCGTCGTTTTCGGAATACATTCGATGCTCCACGCCGCAATGCGGGCATTGATACAACAAAGAATGTAAACCTTTCGCCCTCTGCTTATGGTCGATTTTTATTTTATTTTGTTTTTGCCAAGCAAAATCGTCGTATACGAAAGATTCTCTTATTCGGGCGTTAATTTCGTCGACAGAAAGAGTTTTAACCTCTTCCGCCGTGATTATCTGCGTAAAATCGGCTTCGACATGCGTTCTTTTTTCGATTTTATTCCATTGCGGGCAAGTAATAAAATTTCCTTTTAGATTAGCCACCACTACGGGAACTTTAAATAATTTTAACACCTTTCCAAGCGAATCGGGCAAAAACGAAGTGCTTCCATCTAACGAATATCTAGCCTCGGGATACATATAGAACACCGAATTCAGCTTTTCAAGGCAATACTTAATATTTTTTATAAGTTGCAAGTCCTTAGTAAATTTTCGTTTGCCTATACAACCGAGCCTACGCATCAACCATTCGGGATAATCGTGAAAAACTTCTATACTAGCCACGTTGTTAAGCTTATACGGACGAACTGCCATAAACGAAACTTCGAAATCTACAACAGAAGCATGGTTTGAAAGCACTATATACGGCGGTTTTAACCCCTCCATATTGTGATAACGACATTCATGCTTGCGAATTTTTAAATCGGTAAAACTAATTATTCGCGCTATCATTCCCCAAAAAGCAGAAAGCTTTTGCGGCTTGCGTTTAAAATCGAATCGTTTTATCGTTTTTTCCATCTCACCGTCTCCGTTATTAGGCATTTGCCTATTATTTGCCTAATAATTTTTATTTTTTTAAAAGTAAAAAGGTCAAAAAAGACTCACTCGTCCCTTGCCCTCAATGGTATAATACAATATTTGAAACGCTTTGTCAACGTATTTTTTATAGTTTACGTTATTTTTTTTAACGCACTTGCATCGGCAAGCTTATTTTATCTTCTTATAAAGCAAGCAGTGACAATATCCTTCGAAATTTTCGTCTGCGATTTGCTCTCTGAATTCTTTACACATGCACTTCGTATCTTCGGTGCGTTCTCTGCGGCAAGGACAATAACCGCCGGTTTGTTTTAAACCCTCTTTTACGGTTTTTACTATTTCTTCGTTCTCATTATAAACAATTTTCATTTTTTTGCTCCTAAAACTTTCTTTATTTTACTATATTTAAACTTCGGCTGTCAATATTTTTAATACCGACAAACAAAACTTTTGCTTTTTGTTTTTTAATATGCTACAATATACGAGTAAAATACTTAATTAAAGAGGCAAAAATGAAACTACTTATCGCATCGGACATACACGGCTCTGCTTATTACGCGCAAAGCCTTGTTGACCTTTACAAACAACTCGGCGCCGAAAAATTGCTTTTGTTAGGCGATATTTTATATCACGGACCTAGAAACCCGTTGCCTAAAGATTATTCACCGCAACGCGTTGCTTCCATTTTAGGCGAAATCTCCAACGATATTATATGCGTACGCGGAAACTGCGACGCGGAAGTCGACCAAATGGTTTTGCATTTTAACGTTTTAAACGAAACGGCTTTCGTTTACGTTAACGAAAAAACTCAACTTTATTTAACCCACGGACATAAATTTAACCCCGAAAATCCGTTACCGATGCCGAACGGAGCGATAATGCTTTTCGGGCACATTCATGTCCCCGTAGACAAAACCGTAAACGGCGTAAGATTTTTAAACCCCGGCTCAACCTCTTTACCCAAAGACGGCTCGAAAAATTCCTGCTTGTTTTTCGACGGCGAAAATTTTGCATTTAAAGAATTGCAATAAAACTAAAAAAGCGAACGACCTCTTTTTTTAAAGTGCCGTTCGTTTTTTAATTATTCGCAATTCTTTTGGTCTTCGGAAAGTGCTTCTAACGTTTCGCTAAGCATAGAAGCGTGATATTCCTCATCCATTCCGATCCTAGATAGCAAACCTTTCAGCGATTCGTTTTCGGTATTTTCTGCCGCTTTATAATAAGCTCGCGCCGCCTCATTTTCGGCAATTATATCGTTTTTTAGCATTTGTTCTATCCCCTTTTCATAATCGGGATAACCGCCCGAAAACCAATTATATTTACCCGCGTAGACGGGATCTCCTCCGAATTCCGAAATAGCGGAAGCCAACAATTCGATATGCCGCATTTCCGTAGCGGCTATGCCTATAAAAAGCTCGGCGATTCGCTCGTTTTTCTTTTTACTTAAAACATGCTGATAAACGTAAGTAGACGTAGCGGTCATCTCGGACGCTCTGCCCGCGTAAAGGTCGTAAAGTTCTAGAAGTTCGCGTTCGCTTATCTCGCCGCAAACGGCAGGATATGGCATATTTACTTTAAAATCTTCAAACATATTTCTCCGCGCAACACACGCAAAGCATTATATGCCGAAATAATAAAAAAGTTGATTTTTTGTTTACGGCAACGCCGTGTAAAGTTCTTTAAGCGAATTAACGATAAGTTTTATTTCGTATCCTTTCGGAAGAGAAAGTTTTTTTTCGTTAAACCAAATGCAATCTATTCCCGCGGCATTCGCGCCCTTTACGTCGCTCGTAAGCGAATCGCCTATAACGACCGCACGCTTTTTATCAAATCCGTTTATGCCGTTTATTACAGCGTTGAAAAATTCAATCGACGGTTTTTCATAGCCTATTTCATCGGAAATAAAAACTTTTTCGAAAAAAGCTGTAAGCGGTGATCTCGCAAGTCTGCCCCGTTGAACGAAATCGACTCCGTTCGTAATTAAAAACATACGCTTTTTTCTGCGTTTTAATTCGGTTAAAAGAGGAAGACTTTCGTCAAATGCAAAACATTGCTCTGACAACGCGGTTAAAAATTCGTGATTAAATCTTTCGGCACCCGCCGTAGGCAACCCGCACGAGTCAAGAAGCCGCTCGAAACGCAAAACCAGCATTTGAGATTTAGTAACTTCTCCTCGTTCTAACGCGTCCCAAAAATCGTCGTTAATTCGTTTATAATACAAATATATATCTTCCGAAAAAACGACTCCGTAACGCGGAGCGATTTTTTTAAATGCTTCTTTTTCGGAACGATCGAAATCAAAAAGCGTTCTATCCGCATCGAACAACAAAATATCGTAACACATACGGGCATTTTACCATTTTTTGTTCGCTTTTGCAAGCGTTTAATTATAGTTTATGCAGCTGACGTTAACCGAAGTGACAACGCCGAGCGGCACGCGGTCTTTTAGCGCGGAGTAATGCTCGGGCAAGTATTTATATAGTTTTTCTCTTATTTTAAATAAATCGCAGTTTTCCGATTTTGAAAAGTTTACAAGCTCGTTTATGCTCTTTTGCATTTTTTGTGCGAGCAAGTAAAGTTCTTTATCGCTCAGTTTCGGCGATTTTTGCAAAACGCTTTCCGACGGAATGTCTTGCTCTTCCTTTTTACAAAGCAGTTTTAAGCTTATTTCGAAAAACGGAACGCCGTTTTTAACGCTGAGTTTTTGCTCTGACCAATTATTTACTATTACGGCGTAAACTTCGTCGTTTTTTGCATCCGATACACTAACGCCGCTTATCGTAACGAAAGATTCGTGCACCTTTTTAAAAAGCAAATTATAACAAAGCGTTTGATCGCCGTTTAAAACGCCTTTTACTTCTCCGTCGGAAAACATTATCGACTCGCGAGCGTTGAAAACGCAATCTTTTTTTTCGGCGCCTTCTTTATTCTTTCCCGATGCACCACCGCCGCCCGCACTGCCTCCGCTTCCCCCTCCGGTAGCCACGCTAAGAATTTCGCCGAAAACAGCCCCGCTTTCGCCCGAATTCTCGGCATCTTCGCCGCTATTACTCGTATTGTTACCGTCATCCTTTTGTTTATCGCCCGTTTCCATAAGCTTGATAAGAGGCAAATAACAAAAGCGAGAAACGGAATAATTATTAGCACAAAAATCTCGCACGTCGGTAAGCATTACCGAATTAGCCCTGTTTACGTTACGCAATAAGATTTTTTGAAGCGCAAACGACGAAACAAAATCAAGCGGAGTCGTGGACTTTAATATCTCGCTCGCTTTATTTTCGCACGCGGCCAATACGGCGGAATTTTGAAACTTCGAGGACGACAAAAAATATTCCGCAAGACCGATCGCGTTTTTTTCTGCCGCATCTTTACCGAAAAGTATTAAGTTGCAAAACGAAAGTTCGGGATACCAACCGCTTTGCTGTGCTATTTTTTCTATGCCTTCGTAAACCGTTTTTCCTGAAGACGTTATTACGGCGTCGGTATTTCCCGCCGAATAATCGCCCGCCTGCGGTACTGCGATTTGGGCGGTTATTTGATATTCGTCTTCTTCATAATCGATGCCTATAGCCACTATTATCGCAGTTTTTTCGATATCGATTAATTGAAAATCGTTTGTAAAATATAAAAGCGCAACGAAACCGAAAATTATAACCAATATTTTTGCTCGTCTATAATTCATTAACGTTTTCCCCCGCAAGCTTTATTTTTTTATCCGTCGATTTTTCACCGATTAAGACATTTTCACTTTTGAAAAAACACCCTTTCAGTCCTAAAAAAGGCAACAAATATCCGCAAATTATAAAAAACGAAAAGAGTTTATCTTGATAAAACTTAGTTATTTCGTCGAGCTTGCTCGAAAAAAGGGCAACGGCAACAAACAATAAGAGGTTGATTATTATCGAGGGAATCAACGTTTCGCGCGTTTGAAAAGCTCTAGCAAAACACTTTGCGGAAGCTAAAACAGGAACGGATATCGCAAAAACACCCGAAATCATTAACATAAAAAGCGCCAAATAATCGAATCTGCCTACGTTTATTAAAGTAACACTGAATATACTCACCGAACTAACCGCACTTTTTTCTATCGGCGCGACCGTATAAAAAACCGCATAAAAACACAGATAAAAAAATAAAGTAAGCGCGGCTGAAATCGCGTAACATATGCAGATTTTTAGCGAAATTTTCTTTTCGTTTTTAAAATGCCCGCAAAACAGAATCAGATAAATCGCATCGTTAAACCAAAAAGTATTTTTAAAAGCGCAATTTACTTCGTTTAAGCCGCTTCCGTAAAAAAGAGGAAGCAAATTTGAAAAATCGCCCGTACCGAACGTTAAATAAAAAATAATAAGCATTCCCGCTATCGTTATCGGAGCGGCAATTTCAGAACATCTTCCCAAAACTTTAAGCCCTTTTATAGCCATATAAAACGTAAGCGCAAACACGGGAAAAAATATTTCAGAACGCGGCATCACCTCGTAAAAGCCCGTTTCAACCAAATATTTGTATTCGCAAAGCGGAATAAAAGCCCTAAGCATAAAAAACACACCGTATATAAAAAATACCGCTTGCGCGAAAATTTTTGAATAATCTTGGGCAAGTATTTCAAAAAAAGGCACGTAATCTCTTTTTTTCGCATAAAACATAAATAAAAATATTAGCAAAAAATCTATAGCAAAAAGGAGCAACGCGGGTTGCCAAAGTTTTTCGCCGCAAAACGCCGAAAATACAGCGGGTGCACTCACTATTTTTACGAGCGGCAAAAAGGCTATAAAAAATGTCGCCATTTGTCTGGGTTTTACGTCGTTTCTTATCATCTTAGTCTCCCCTTTTAAATAATATTTGCTATTCTTTTACGTCTTTAATCGCTATCCTACGTTTGTTTTTACTCTTTAAAACTTTCGGTCTGTAAGTTTGCTTACTAATAAAATCTATATAAACGCCATCTTTTAAATCGCTTTTTATAAGCGGAGCGTAAGGCGCAAGCGCGGGCACGCCAAAGTTTTCTAAAGTGCACAAATAAGCAATCAAAAGCGCCGTTAAAAGCATTATTCCGTAACCGCCTGCTGCTCCCGCAACAATTAAATATACCAACCTTAAAACGCTCATACTCTCCACCAACTCGGGCACGGTGTAAAGACAAATTCCCGAAAGAGCCATTATCATAATCGTCGGTGTCGAAACTATTCCGGCTTTAACAGCCGTATCGCCCAAAACCAAAGCGCCGACTATAGAAAGTGCCATTCCCACGTATTTCGGCATTCGTATACTCGCCTCGTTTAGAATTTCAAAAATCAAAAGCGTAAAAAACATTTCGTAACTCGGCGAAAGCGGTATGCCTTTTATGCTGTTTACTATCGTGAGCAAAAAGTTTAAAGGAATAAGCTGAAGATGAAAAAGTTGCGCCGATACGAAAACGGCAGGTAAAAAAACCGCTATAAAAATCGATAAAATTCTTAAAGCACGCTCCATATTAGCTCGATAATAATTAACAAAATAATCTTCGGAACTTTGAAAATCTTCCACGAACAAATACGGAACGGTAAGCGCAATAGGCGAACCGTCGACTATTATCCCCACGCGCCCCTCTAACATTTTTTGCGCCAAAATATCGGGTTTTTCGGTATTTCCTACTTGCTTAAAAAGCGAAGTTTTATGCTCGACAATCATTTTGCCTATATAAGAACTATCGGCAATCCCGTCGATACTTATTAGCTTTAACCTTTCGAGCACTTGTTTTACTATTTTTTTATCGGCAACGGAAGATATATAACACACGGCGACGTCCGTTTGCGAATATTTGCCTAAAACACTCGTTTCTATCACCAAATCTTTAACCTTAATTCTTCTGCGAAGCATTCCTAAATTCGTTTTTAAACTTTCGTTAAAACCCGCTCTCGGGCCCTTCATAACGGTTGAAGTAGGCGGTTCCGAAACAGCCCGCGTTTCATATTGCAAAAAATCGAAACACAATGCTTGCGTTTCGCCGTCTAACAATAATAGACATTTTCCCTTTACTAATTCTTCGACGGCTTTTAACGGATTTTTTTCGGGCACGATTCCCGCGGCGAAAGCTTTGCTCGAAATTCTTTCAAAATTAAAAACTCCGCCTGAGATAAGCGGTTCCAATAAATTTTTTTCGAGCGTTTTTTTATCGGTTATACTGTCGACATAAATTACGCATGCTTTTTTTTCGCCTACGGATATTTCGTGATATTTAATATCTTGCGATTTTAATTGTTTTTTTATAAAATCCACGTTTTTTTGCAAATTTTTATAAAATTTCATAATCATATTATTTTTAATAGCGGATTAATTATGTATTTTTGCATAATCGTTTTTTTAGTCTGTCATTATTTTTTTTGCACTTAAAATTTCGCTTGCCTTTTTCTTTTTTTTGTTTATAATTATACATGCTAATATTTTAATCTTAAAAGGAAAAATCATTATGAATATTCCGCGCAAAGAACACCCAAAGCCACAATTCCGTCGCGATAATTGGTTAAATTTAAACGGCGAATGGGAATTTGAAATTGATAACGGTTGCAGCGGCAGAGCTCGCGGACTTTTTAAATCCGAAGCGAAACTTAACGGTCGCATAATCGTGCCGTTTTGTCCGCAAAGCGAACTTTCTTTAGTCAATTATAAAGACTTTATTTATTGCACTTGGTATAAACGAGTAATCGTATTGACCGATGAACAAATAAAAGGCAAAACGTTTTTGCATTTCGGCGCCGTCGATTACAAAACTGAAGTGTTTGTTAACGGAAAAAGCGTCGGAAAACATATCGGAGGCTACGTTTCGTTCAAATTCGACGTCACAAATTTTGTTACCGCAGGCGAAAACGTAATTACGGTTTGCGCCGAAGACAACGAGCGCGACCCCATGACTCCTCGCGGCAAACAAAGCGAAGAATTTTATTCGCACGCATGCGATTACACCCGCACAAGCGGTATTTGGCAAACGGTTTGGTTGGAATTTACGCCAAAAGCTTACGTCGAAAAAGTAAAAATCATTCCCGACGTTAACGACAGTCTCTTTCTTATCGTCGCAAACGTCGTCGGTTCGGAAACGTTAAAAATAAACGCGTCATTCGAAGGCAAGCCGATGGGCGATGTTTCCGTCCAGGCAGGCGGCAATCCGATAATCGTTTCGTTGCCGCTAAAAGAAAAACATCTTTGGGAACTCGGTTCCGGCGGATTATACGATATAACCTTTGTTTTCGGCGACGACGTTGTTCACAGCTATGCGGGTTTAAGAAGCGTTAAACTTCGCGGCAAAAAATTTTTGCTTAACGGAAAATCCGTTTTTCAGCGCTTGGTGTTAGATCAAGGCTTTTATTCCGACGGTATTTACACAGCCCCGTCGGACGAAGCGCTTATTCGCGATATAGAATTATCGACGTCATGCGGATTTAACGGTGCCCGCTTGCACGAAAAGATTTTTGAAGAACGATTTTTATATCACGCCGATAGGCTTGGTTATATGGTTTGGGGCGAGTTTCCGAATTGGGGCTTAGATCACAGCCGTGCCGAATCCGTTTATTCTATTTTGCCCGAATGGCTCGAGGAAATCGAGCGTGATTTTAATCACCCGTCGATAATCGGATGGTGCCCTTTTAACGAAACGTGGGACGTAAAAGGCATTGCTCAAGATAACCGAGTTATTAAAACCGTTTATTTTGCAACAAAAGCCGCAGACGATACCCGCCCTTGCATAGATACGAGCGGTCATTATCATGTCGAAAACTGCACCGATATTTACGACGTTCACGATTACGAACAAAACGTCGAAAAATTTAAAGAGCATTATGCAGAATTATCTTCAAGCGGAAGATTATTTGACCAAGTAAACGGCGGATACGATGCGGTTCGTCAATGTTACGACGGCAAAAAACCGCTATTTGTCAGCGAATACGGCGGAATCGGCTGGAGCTTAAATCAAGACGCTTGGGGCTACGGAAATTGCCCGAAATCACCCGAAGAATTTATAGAACGATTCCGCGGTCTTGCAAACGCACTTTTAAACAACCCCGAAATCATGGGATTGTGTTATACTCAATTAACCAATGTGGAACAAGAACAAAACGGACTTTTTACATACGACCGTAAGCCAAAATTCCCGGTTGAAATCTTCCGCGAAATTCTAATCAAAAAAGCGGCGATTGAAGATTAATAAATTAATATAAACGCAAAAAAGACGCAGTTGTTTTTCAACTTGCGTCTTTTTATAACGAATTTTTATTACGATTTTTTATTTTTTTAATTTGTTAATTATATAATCGAAGATTTTTTCGCTTAAATCGACACCCGTACAGTCCAGAGACGAACGAAAGTGCGGATTAGAATTAACTTCACATAAAACAGGCTCGCCTTGCGCGCCGAACATAAGATCTACGCCCGCAAAATCAAGACCTAAAGCATTGCAAGCGTCAATCGAGGTTTTTTCCCATTCTTTAGGAATTTCAACCATTTTCATTTTTCCGCCGTTAGAAATATTCGAACGAAAATCGCCGTCGTTAAATCTAAGCATAGACGAGACGACTTTGCCGCCCGCAACGTTTACTCGAACGTCTTTTCCGCAAGAATTTGCAACGTATTCCTGAACCAAAAAATCGCGCCATTCGATTTTAGCCACGATTTTTTCAAACTCGCAAAAATCGTTTGCAAGATAAACTTGTGCGCCGAAAGAGCCGTAAACTTGCTTAACAACCATAGGAAAACCTATTATTTCCGCGGCTTTTTGCAAAAACTCGTTAGAATAACCAACGCCTTCGAACGTTTTTGGCGCAATCAAAGTTTTTGGCATAGGCAGTTTTCCGCTAAGACAAGAATAAGTAAGAGCTTTATTATCGCAAAGCAAAACGGCGTCTGCGGAATTAAAAAGCCTTATTCCGGCGTTTTCTAAGCGACGGGCAAGTATAACGTCCTTATCCCAAAAAACGGCAAAATCGGGTTTTTCCGTTTCTTTAAACAAATCGGAGCCGATCGGAGCTGCAAGTTCCACGGTATTTATTTTTTCAAAATTTACGCCGCGTTTTTTTGCCGCCGACAAAAAAAGCGAGTAAATATCTTCGAATTTTTCGCTTTTTACGAAACCGTTAACTATAAGCCAACCTTTCATTTTTATCCTTTATCGAAAAAATTAAAAATAACTTACCTTTATGCGTTTACCCATCTTTTTCAAACAATCGGAAAGCTGTTCGACCAAATTCATTTTAATGTTAAAATTTATGGGCAAATCGGGGTTTTGGTGCGCGGGATTTATCGCCCGCCCGACAAAGAAGTTAATATCCGTCGCCTCTTCAAAAAGCAGACGGCAAATAAGCGAAGCCCCGTCGTGAGAAAATCCCCATTTTTCGTAAAGAGAGTTGTCACCGAGTGCGTCTTTTGCGTATTCTACGACTTTATTCATCGTAATAACCCCCTCCGTAACCAAATCGACGCCCTCGATTTCAGCAATCGGCGGAACGTCGCTCCGCTCGAAGTTTAGCGTGGCTTTAAGCGGCTTGCCCAAATATCTGGCGGCAATCGTAGAAGTTGTTCCGCCGCACACGATATGCTTCCCCTCTTTTGAAAAGAATAAAGACATCATGCGCTCCGAATCGTCGCGATTAGAAGGCGGACCGAATAATATATTCATCGGTTCGCGTTTTCTAACGCGAATCACGCATGCCGTAGCGTCATCGCCCGGTTTTGCGCCGTATAATTTATTAACTTCGTCTATCAAAATAGTCGAAAGCGTTTTTGCGGTGTATCCGACGGGAGCAACGCTTTCCATAAACGAAATTATGTCTTCGCGCTTCCAGCCGAAATTATAAACAAGACCTATCCCCGCGTGCGGGCAACCGTCGCTCATCGCGATAAAAATATCGTTTTCGCAAAGCTTTATAACCGATTTGTATATACGCTTGTTGCCTATATTCATTTCGGTTTTCGGATAATCGTAATTTTTCCCTCCGCGAAGCAAAATGACCAACGGATTATCGTATTGAATAAGCTCTATTTCGGAATTATTAACGATATGCAATATCGTAAACGTCGAATACGCTACGCCGCGAACCGAACAAATAGGCAAAGTGTGAGCAATCGTTTCGACGCAGTCTTCCAAAGTTAATCCTTCAGCCATCATGGTGGAAATGATTTTGCTCGTAAGCGTCGAAAGTATGCTTGCTTTTACGCCGCTACCCAATCCGTCCGCAAGCACTATTATTATAGAACCGTCGTTTTGTTCGACGACGTCGATATGGTCGCCGCATAATTGTTCGCCCGCGTGATTAATGCTTCTGTAACCGATATCGGCGCAAAGATCATTCATCGGAAATGCTCTCCTTAAGTTTAGTAAGCGCGATTTTTGTTTCGGCTGCGGTTTCGCCTAAAAGCGAAGCAATCTCCTGAACGATTCGCATTTGCTTATCTACCACCTTATCCGCAATTTCAACCGTCTGACGGCTAATACTTTCCTTTCTTTCTCTTTGCGACTCTTCATCCGTAACGTCGCGCATGATGCAAACGATAAGATGATAATTCGAATCGTATATAATGGTTTGTTCTACGTATTTTTTATATTCGGCAAGATAAACTCTTCTGTCGCGCACGCTTCGCTTTGTTTCTAAAACTTTCATAAACAAAGTGGGATCCAATATACGAACGACCTGCTCGCCCAAAACGTCCGAAGCGGAGCGAATATTCATTATTTTGCGCGCCGCGCTGTTTATTTGCTGAACCTCTAGCGCCTCGTTTATAACAATAAGCCCGTTCGGAGTGTTGTTGACTATGCAATCCGAAAAACTTTCGGCTTTTTCTTTAAGATAAGGCAAACACATCGAAATTTCGGCTTTTCCGTAATAAATGGCTATCGCCTTTTCGCGACAAGTATTATACCCGCACGAGCCGCAATTTAAATGGTCTTCGGGCTTAATTTTGCCCATTTTTTTAAGTATTTCGTCGATTTCGCTTTCGGGCGGAATTCCGTTCCTTAACGGAATAGCCTCAAAATGTTTGCGAACGGAAAATTCATCGGGTTGATATACTTCGAAATCTTTTTCGCCTGCGTATTTAGCCACCGACATATAATCTTCGACGGGAACTCTGTGATATTTTTCCATTACCGGGCCACCTACGCAACTACCTACGCACGCAGACATTTCGATAAAGCATTTGTGAACTTTACCGTTTTCGATATCTCTTAACGCAGCCATACAGTTATCTACGCCGTCAATCGACATATACGTGTAGCCGGGGATTTTTTTCATGGTTTTTAAAACGCCGCCGTTCGTGGGGAAAAACCTCGCGCGGCTTTGCTCCGTTTCGTCCATATCGGGTTCAAGCGTAATATTTTCGCTTTCGAGCCACTTGGAAAGTTCTTCGAAGGTAAGCACCGCGTCTACTATGCCTTCGTAATGTTCAGCTTCGTCCTTTTTTGCAACGCACGGCCCTACGAAAACGGTTTTAGCCTCGGGAAAACGGCGTTTTATATCTTCACAATGCGCTTGCATCGGTGACAGAACGTCAGCCAAACAATGTAGCTCGGACGGAAAATATTTTTGTATAAGCAAGTTAACCGAATGACAGCACGAACTTATAACCACGTCGCGTTCGCCGCTTTCGAGCATTCTTTCGTATTCGTTTTTTACTATGGTCGCGCCGACGGCTGTTTCTTCCACATCGTAAAAACCTAGTTTTTTAAGAGCTTTACGCATACCGTTTATACCTATTCCGCCGTAGTTTGCAATAAACGACGGAGCCAAGCTCACGAAAACTTTTTCGCCGGATTGAATTAAAACCTTTGCTTTTTCGGTTTCATCGACTATTTGCTTTGCATCTTGCGGACACACCACGAAACAACGACCGCATAAAATGCACTCATTGCCTATAATGTGCGCTTGATTGCCCGAAAACCTTATAGCTTTAACCGGACAATGCCTTATGCACTTATAACAGTTTTTACAATTGGATTTTTTTAAAGTCAAACACCCCGACATATTTTACCCCTCAAATAAATTGCTTTTATGAAAGCAACGGTTTAATTTTTTCATTCCAAAAAGTGTTGAAATTTTCTTTGCTTACGCCACAAAAAACCTCGTCGTTAACGGTAACCGTAACGCCGTCTCGATTGCATTTACCCGCGCAAAAACCGCCAAGCAAAACGACTTCGCCATCTAAACCTTCGTCTGCGACTTTTTTTTGCAAAAGCTCCACTACGTCTTGCGAACCGCGCAAATGGCACGAACTTCCGACGCACACTTGAACAATAACCATGATATACTTCCCGAAGCGAAAAAAATTAACTTTTTTCGCTTTTAAATTTTATTTTAAGTAGATTTTATTTGCAGAGCGGCAAAACTTTTTCGTTAAAAAAATCAGCGGCGGTTTCCGGCGTTAAAGAGGCGAATTCGCCGTTAAACGATACGCAAACGCCCTCTTGACATTTATCCATGCAAAAGGTGCCTATCAATTCGACTTTATCGCTTACGCCGTTTTCGTTAATAAGCCTTTGAAATTCTTCGACCACCCCGCGCGAGCCCTTGATATGACAAGAACTGCCTATGCAAACTGTTAAATTTACCATCGTTTTTCTCCCCGATTTTACAATATTTTTAAACTTTTAGCAAGTTTTTTCCTAATTAAAAATTGCGACTAAAAAATCACGGTTCCTCGCCGTAAATTTTATTTACCCAAGAAAGCAGAAACTCGCGTTCGCTTTCGCGCCCCTTTACCGATTGAGATGCTGCAACGATAGGCATCCAACGCTGAACGTAACGTTTTTCGGTTCCGCTTTTTTGACAAAACAAATCGAGATATTCTTCGGCACCCGTTTTATCGCAAGAAAGCAAAAAACAAAGATAACTTCGGGCTACGTCCGCAGACGCGTTGCCCTGCGTTGCGTGCGACCAGTCGATAATAAACGGCTTACCGTCGCTTTCGCGCACGATGACGTTAGAGGGGTTAAAATCTCCATGACAAAGCTTTTTATGCAAAGGCATTTCTTCTAACCTAGTATGCAACTCGTATCGCGTGGTTGCGTCGAGGTCGGTTTCGGAAATCTTCCGATTCATTTTATCTTTAAGTTTCGTAAGTCGCGGACATAAATGTGTATGCACGTGCATTTGCAAATCTACGAAATCGTTTAAATATTCGCTTTTTTTATCGGGATTTTCTTCTATTATCCGCGCAAGCGTTTTACCTTTTACGTATTCGGTCACGATAGCCCATTTACCGTCTATCATCGTAACGGCTTTAATAGCGGGAACGTTAAGCCCCGTTGTTTCAACGCGAGCGTGGTTTAACGCTTCGTTTAAAATATCGCCCTTAGAATAATCTTCGCCGAAAACTTTAATACAGTCATCTCCGTCGCGATAAACGGTTTTATTCGTGCGAACGGCAATAATCCTGTCTAACTTCATAAAACCTCCGATATTCAAAAATTTAGCGGATTTTTATCCGTTAAAAAATCAAACACTCCCACGGATATCTCAAAAATCATCCTACCTTATATATTCTAACATATATCTTTATAAAAGTAAACGATTTTTTTAAATATCTTTTATATATTTACGCTTAGAATTACAAAGACAAGTTATAAAAGCTTTTTCTAGCTCGCTAAGCTTATGACTTTTACTATAAATCAAAACGTCTCGATAAATTCTGTCGTTACCGACGCATTCTTTTTCGAAAAGGTCGTATTTATCCAAAAGTTCGCTCGGAACGGGCGAAACCCACATAAACGCGTCAGCATTATTAGATAAAATTTCAAACTGACTTGCTCTATCGAATAAAAATATTCGCTTATCCGTTTCGTCGGTAACCTCGGATTTACGTATTTCGGCAATCGGAAATGAAGGCACGTAAGGATCTGCGTGCGCAATTTCTATATGTTTTTTTAAATCGTTGTAAGTGATTTTTTCCAGCTTTGCGAGCGCGCTTTTTTTAGAAGCGATAAGCTGATATCTAAATTCCGCCACCAACTCGAAATTTAACCCTCGCCTATCAAAATCCTCTTTGAAATATTTATCGTATTCGGAAGCATAACGAACGATGCCTAAGCCGTAACCGTTTTCTGTAACGTTGGTTATGGTGCGAAGCGAATTCGTTTCTTTATAATAAATTTCACAAGCGTTTTGAGCGGAAAGTTCTTTAGAAAAATCAGAAAAAGCATTTGATATATAGCTTGCGCGCGGCACGCTTACCGAAAAAGTACTCTTTTTTTGTATTCCGTTTTTAAAAAGCGACTCGACTTCGTCGATTTGCTTAAGTATTTTATTGGCATAGCTTATAAACCTTTCGCCTTCGGGCGTTAAAATCATGCCTTTTGCTTTTCTTTCGAATATCGCAACGCCTAATTCTTGCTCTAGCTCTTTTATCGCGCGCGACAGATTCGGCTGCGCTATAAACAGATTTTTTGCCGCGGCGTTTATCGAGCCTTCTTTAGCCACCTCTACGGCGTATTTTAAATAAACTATATTCATAAAAACCCTCAAATTTCTAATTCATAAGATATTATATCAAAACGAGTAAAAAAATTCAATTATTTTGTCCCTTTGCCTGTTAAGTATCCGTTCATTTTTTTGAATTTTAACGTTTTTAACCTTAAATGATTAAATTTTAAACAAAAACACTTTCGCATAACCCTTTTTCATTTGACATAAACCGACTTTTTGTTATATAATTTTTGAGCGGGCTGAAAACTTTTCCCGCATTGTTTACGGAAGATTATGCATCATTGTAAATCGCCGCCCGAAAATTCCTTCTTTTTAAAAACAAAAAATAATTTAATAAAAGGAATTTAATATGGACGCACAACAAAATAAAAAAACCTTTTCACAAAAACTAAAAGACTTTTTTAGTTCGTTTACGCTTTACGAAATCATTTGGTTTTGTTCGATTGTAGTTTTAGCCGTCGTATTTTCATTCGTCTTCCCTGAAGATTCGGAAGAAGTCTTAATAAACCCCATACTTATTACGATTTTGTATTTAATCGACATAGTTGCAAACTGCGCTTGCGAACTACTTATTTCTAAACAAAGCAAATACAACTTTTTAGTTTCGCTTATCGTAGAACTTACCGAAATAGCCGTTTGCATCGTCTGCGCATATCGCTTTGCAACTATGGCTGTAACTTTATTTTTCTGGATTCCTATTGACATAATCAGCTATGTTAATTGGAATAATCATAAAGACGGAGAAGATGCAGAAATCACTCCGGTAAGAAAACTAACTTGGTGGCAAGACCTTATTTTGATAGCCGCAATAGCGGTTTGGACTATAGTCGTAGGTTATCTTTTAAGCCTTATCGAAGTCGAAGGCATTCTTTCTTATAACGAAGTCATTCAAGACGTAAGCGGTTACCTCGACGCGTGTGCAAGCGCAGTAGGTATAGCGAACGGCGTATTTATCTTGCTAAGATATCGCGAACAATGGATAGCTTGGTATATCGTGGCTATTTTAGAAACGATTATAAATATTATGGCGGGTCAATGGATATTGCTCATTTTAAAAGCAGGATATTTAACCAACACTACGTACGGTTATATTAAGTGGTCTAAATACATAAAATCGCATAGTGCCAACGCACCGCTCGAAGCGCCTGCCGCGTAACTTAATACTAAAATTTATAAAAACAACGCCCTTTTTATTTAAGAGCGTTGCTTTTTATTTGCTTTATTTTTTTATTCTAATTCGAAAGCTCCAGTATAAAGCTGATAATATTTACCCTTTTGAGCTATAAGCTCTTCGTGCGAGCCGCGTTCGATTATAACGCCGTGGTCTAAAACCATTATTACGTCGGAGTTTTGAACGGTCGAAAGCCTATGCGCGATTACAAATACCGTCCTGCCCTTCATAAGACTGTCCGTTCCTCGTTGAACCAAAAGTTCGGTGCGGGTATCTATCGAAGAAGTAGCTTCGTCCATTA
>CAYVKZ010000031.1:0-20678 GCA_964452295.1 uncultured Acidiphilium sp. | reverse complement strand
CGTTTACCGATTCTACCACGTCGATATTAAAGCCGTATTCGTCGCATTGCCGTTTAACTTCGGCAATTTCGCTTTCTTCCCACACTTCGCCGGGCATTTTGTCGTGCAATGCCCAAACTATCCCGCTAACCCCGGGAATTTGCTTGATATCCGATAATTTGATACGGTCGTTTCCTTCGCCGTACCAACGAAAAGTCATTTGCATAATTGAATTTCCTCTCCTTTGCTGCGATAGGTTGCCAAAATGATTTTAATTACTTTTGCGGCTTCCGCGCCGTTAATTTCAAACTTTTTATCCGCTGCCAAACAATCGTAAAAATCTGCGAACAGTTTTTTATGCCCGTTGCCGTAACAGCATTTGCCCGCGTATTTTTCGATTTCTTCGTCGCAAACTTTTTCGCCGGCGATATAAAGTTTTTGCGGATATACGACGATATCCTCGCCGCTTTTCAGTTTTAAAACGATTTGCGGCGCCATATCGCATCCGCCGGCGTTAGTGGCAAAAAACGAAAAGTTTTGCGAGCCTTTGCATAAAATATTCGCAGTATCTTCTACTTCGATTACGTTTTTAAGCGAAAAATTCCCGACCGTCGCAACAACGCTTTCGGGCATTCCGCAAAACCATTGCATAAGATCGAGCGTGTGAAGCGCCTGATTTATAAGTACGCCGCCGCCCTCTTGCTCCTTTGTGCCGCGCCATGCGGCTTGGTCGTAATACGCCTTATCGCGCTTCCAAACCATATTGCCGTATGCCGATAATATTTTTTTATCCGCGAGATATTTTTTTAAATAGACGTTTACGTCGTTATATCTGTTTTGATGGCAAACGCCGAGCATCGCATTGGATTTTTGCTCGGCGCGAATAATTCTACCTATATCTTCTTCGCGAATGCAAAGCGGTTTTTCGCACAAAACGTTGATATTTCGCTCCAACGCCGCGATTATCATATCCGCATGCAAATAATGCGTAGTGCATATATGCACTACGTTCGGCTTTACCTCGTCTAACAATTTTAAATAATCGGTATAGCCGCAAATATCCGAATATTCCGCTAATTTTTTTGCGTCGATATCGCATACCGCGGCAATTTCCGCACCCGATTCGCGCAAAGTTTGCATGTGGACTTTGCCTATAACGCCAAGACCTACAACCGCCGTTTTCATCTGAAAATCTTCCTTAAATCTATAACGTTATTTTACGAAAGCGTTTCCGCTTTGCTTATAGCCGTTTGCCAAAATAATCTTTTTTAACGCGTTAACCGCGGCGTCGAAGGCTTCTTCGGGCGAAGTAAAATGAAAATCGTGCTTCATTTCGGCGTTATCGATAGAAGAATAACCGTCGAACACGGTAAGATGCGGCTCGAGAGTTAACACTTTTTCGCCCGCAATTCTCGCAACGAGACCGTTTATATCGCCGTCGCCGTTCCCCGCGGGCACGAGCGTGCCCGTTTTTACGCGCACGTCTTTAATATGGAAATAATCCGTTTTATCGTGCAAAGCTTTTAACGTATCCTCGGCTTTTTCGCCCACTTGCAAATAATTTGCGGGGTCGTAAATATATTTTAAACCCGAAACATTTTGCATAATCTCGCCCACGCGGGCAAGCGTATCGCCGTAAATATCTTTTTCGTTTTCGTGATACAACGTCACGCCGAAAGCTTTAGTCGTTTCGACCATTTTAGAAAGATATTCGAATACCTTTTCTTTTTGTTCGTAAGCGTTATAAAAACTAAACATACGGATTTTATCCGTTCCGAGGGTAAGAGCTATTTCCGCCGCGTGTTTAACCTTTTCGAGATATTCGCCAAAATCGACGTTTATATCGACTTTGCCGATCGGTGAACCGAACGACCAAACGGTTATTCCGCCGTCGTCGAGCTCTTTTTTATATTCTTTAACCTCTTCTATCGTGCAATCGATAAAATTTTTGCCGTTTACAAACCTTGCTTCCATAAACGAAATATTATTTCGTTTTAATGCGGCGATTTGCCCTTGCAAAGACATATTCGATTCGTCGCTGAATGCAGAAAGTATTATTTTAGACATTTTTTCTCCTCCGACTAAACTCGCAGTCATTTAGAAATTGCTTTTGATATATTCGATACTGCGTTGCATCAATCCAAGCGTATCGGGCAAATCCGCCGCGTTGTCTTGCTCTACGAAGAAATATTTCGTGCCCGACTGCTTCATTTTCGCAACGACCTTTTTAAAATCGATATTGCCGTCGCCGACGGGTGCAAAAGCGGGGTTGCACGTCGAATCGGATTCTTTATAAATCAGCTGATAATCTTTCAAATGCACGCAAGCGATGCGCCCGTTTAATTTTTCGATCGTATCTAAAACATCGGCGCCGCCGTATTGCACCCAATAAGTATCGAGCGTAAAATTGATATGCGGCGCGTTTTTAAGCATATATTCGAGCGCCGTTATGCCGTTACGTTTAAGAAACTCGTAATGGTGATGATGATAGAAAAACGAAAATCCGTTCTTCTGCATTTTTTCCGCCGCAAAATCGAGTTTTTCCACCGTTTTTTCAAACTCTTGCTCGTTTGCAAGCGTTTTAATCGGCATCATACCCAAGCCGATATTTTTACAACCGAAGCTTGCGTGTTCTTCCGTGAGCTTATCCGTGTCGTTCAAAATTCTATCCATAGGAACGTGCGTGAGATATACGGGCATTTCCGTTTCTTTGCTTACCCGCGCAATCATTTCAGGCTCGTAAGGTCCGCCCGAATATTGCATATACGAATATCCCATGGCTTTGAGCTTATGAGCCGTATCTAAAAAATCTTTTTCGTTTTGTATTAAGTTTCTAATCGAATATAAATTTAACCCGACTTCCATTTTGATTTCCCTTTTTATTAAAACGTTCCGTTCGTATCCATGACAACGCTACCGTTGCAAACTTTTTTCTTAGAATTCGCGCAATGTGCTTGAAGCTCTTTAAAATAACGTTCTTCGTCGATCGGGAGCGAAATCTTTTCGCCGTCGTTCCACCCCGAAAGTTCGATCGCGTTCATAAGTTCGACGCCGTTAATGCCCTCTTCGCCGTTTACGAATTGTTCTTCTAAGCCTAAAATAGCATTGGCAAAATTGTTGATAATACCTACGTGTTGCGGATTTTTGCCGTCGGTTTGAACTTCTATTTTTTCCATTTTGGGTTTAGCGAAACCGTTAAGCTCTACTTTGGAAAACTCTTGACTGTCTTGCTCGTTTTTATAAAAATACAATTTTTCGCCCTCGCAAAGGAGCTTGCCTTTGGTTCCGGATATTTCGAAGCGGTTAGTGCCCGGCGTTTCGCCCGTAGTGGTTATAAACGTCCCGGTGGCGCCGTTTTTATATTCGAAAAAGGCGGTAACTTCGTCCTCTACTTCGATATCGTGCCATCTTCCGTATTGGCAAAAACCTCTTACCGAAGAAGGCATTTCGCCCACAACCCATTGCACGAGGTCGATTTGGTGCGGACATTGATTAATCAAAACCCCGCCGCCTTCGCCGTTCCATGTAGCGCGCCAACTGCCGCTATTGTAATAGTTTTGCGTTCTGAACCAATCGGTGATAATCCAATTCACCCTTTGAATTTCGCCGATTGCTCCCTCTTTTATCATTTCACGCATTTTGCGATATACGCAATTCGTTCTTTGATTGAACATCATCGCGAATTTCGCCTTGCCGTTTTTTGCACGTTCATTCATTTCACGCACTTGCTTTGTGTATACGCCCGCGGGCTTATCGCAAATAACGTGAATATCGCGTTTTAAACATTCTTCGACGATTTCGGGGTGCTGATAATGCGGAACTTCGACCAAAATCGCGTCGCATAAACCGCTATCGAGCATTTTTTTGTAATCGGAGAAAAATTCAACGCCCGTTGCGGAATAGTTTTCTTTTGCGCGTTGCAGTTTCGCTTCGTCGTTATCGCAAAGGGCGGTTAAAACGCCGTTGTCGATTTTGCTTTCGGGAAAAACTCCTTTAAAAATATTTGCGTAATACGAACCTTGATTGCCTACGCCTACTATGCCGAATCTTACTTTTTCAATAATCATATTATCCTTATAGAAGTTAAAAAAGTTTGTAGCGCGGAAAATTGCGGGATTTAGCGAAAACTTAGCGCAACTTTCCGCGTTACGCGTAATTTATATTTATATAAAAAATTATATAAAAAAGACTAAAAAAGTAAAGTGTTTTTTTATACATCTCGAAAAAAACAAAAAAAACACTAACAAATTACCAAAAAATCACTAAAATAATCAATTACATTTTAGCGGGCGGGGTCCACACCCCGCTATCTTCTTCAGAGCCGCCTTGGGATCCGCCTTCGCTTGAACCCTCGCCAGAGTTTTCAGACGAATTTTCGCCCGATCCGCTTTCGGAGCCGTTCTCGCTTGAATTTTCAGATGAATTTTCGCCCGAATTTTCGTCGGCGCTTTGCGTAGGCGCGTTGTTTTTATCCGAACCGTTAGAATCGTTCGAACCGCCGCAAGTCGCAGCGAATGATAAACTACATACGCATAGCAATAAAGCTATTATCTTTAATAAATTTTTCATGCAATAACAATCGGCTCGTATTTCGATTTTTACGATTTATCGGCGCCCTGCGGCATGGCTTCCGCAAAAGAACGAATAAACCCTGATAACGACTTAAACGTTTTTCTGTCGTCTAAACGCACGCGCGCGCAAATCATTTGGTTTACTAAAGGACTTTTAGAATATCAAATTCCATTGCCCGATATTTCAAAATTAAAAAACCTCAAAGGAATAGAGGTTTCGTTTGAGGCTTGTTCCGAAGCTCCGCTTTATAACAACGATTATAAATCGGATATTTCCGTGTTTTTAAATGATAAAAAAATAGGCGTTTATACTTCGCCCGGCGATTTCGGCGACCGAAAAGGACTGCTTAATCCCGATTTTTGGCCCCTCAGTTTAACTCAATACGGAAATTTGCTGCTTTTTAAAATAGGAGAAACGCAAACTACCGTAAATAATGAGTTTTTATCATACGTAAAACTCTCCGACTTACATTTAAACGATATAAAAAAATCCTATTTAACTTTAAAAATAGGGGTGGAGACAGGCACCGAACACGCGGGCGGAATCAATCTTTTCGGAAAATACTTCGGAGATTACAAGCAGGACATCATTTTCAAATACCTCTATTGATTTCTTTGTTAAACTTAAACAATAGAGCAAATCATAAAATAGTCGGTGGTTTTTTCCTTTTAGAAAATAAAAACGGAGATTCACCGAACCTCCGTTTTTATTTTCTATTAAAATCACTCGCATATTTCAGCAAAAATTTTGCTTATTTCAGAAAATGCATGTAGTGCGTCATCTAATTTTTGTTGCTCATCAGTATAAAGTAAATCTTTGTGCAACGTTTCATAGCGCAAACGAATCTGTGGTGTCAAATACTGTTTCCAAGAATCAAAATCATAAGCTCCGTTTGGATTGTACTCCTTTGTAATTCCTCTCTTTTCAAGATAATAACTATCGGTTTCTTTTGTTATCCGTATCAATCTCTTGAGTTCAGTTTTATCACGCAAGAAATCCTGTATCTCTGGTAATGTAAAAAGTCTTGTCACGTCGTAAATATGACGAACTTTTTTATCCAAACTTTCGCAAATTGCGTGACGTTTTACAGACATTATTTTATCGATAAAAGTACGCTCAATATGAAGAACGTTTAAAGTAACCGAAGCAAGCTCAAACTTTTGAATATCGTCTTCTGCCCCCTGCTCTTCCAAGAATTCATGAATATATGATTTAAAAGTCTTCTTGGAATATGGGTCGGGACGAACACTACTTCCAATTTCTAGTTTGATTTTATTATCCTCGTTTGTAAACCAAACGTACATACTCTTACATCTATTTGAACGCTCCGCCGTTATCTTATCAGTTTGTGCGCCCGTAGTCATAATTGCTTCGATTTGCTTGATACTTTTATCGCAAGCCTTGTCCGATAATTCCATTCCCAAGAACGTTAAGTCTATATCCTCGGAAAATCTTTCTATCGAATCGGGATAACATTTACTAAGCGACGTTTCTCCTTTGAACACGCATTTATCCGCATACTCACTATTTTCAAGATTCTTTAATAATAATACTATATAATAATCACGTTCAACAGCCGACTCAGGAATATGCAATTTGCTCGCAACAATCGATATTAAATCCTCAAATTCATATTGATACTCGTGCAGTTTCATATAACTCCTCCATTTTTGGATATTTATATTCGGAAAGGTTTGATAAATACATATTCAGGTTGTTTTCTTTACCATAGAAATTCAAAATTTCTTGTAAGAAGGCAATCGTTGATTTTTTATAGCTGATTGTTGAAATAACCTTTCTAAACGTTTCTTCATTGTATTCATTTGATAGTTCTTTGGTAAACGCTATAAAAGCAGGGTAATTCATGTCTTGTATTGTATAATAATTTTGTAACACTTCTAAAACATGAATCATATTCTCAACACTTTTAGAATAATCAATTTGCACCTGGCGCACCGTTATATTTCGAATCGTTTTAGTAAAACTTTCTATCGCAGAGGACATAACTTCAATAGATTTTGCTACCTGTGTCGTTAAGTTTAAAGAATTGTAAAGTGAATATCCAACAACTGTGCCCGTTCCGTTTTTTGTAAACGCCGAAACGATTTCCTTTTCGGAAGGTGGAACAATTCCATACTTGCTAACTTTAGGCAAATGATAAGTTCCTTTTGCTATTTTTACAAGTTCGCCGAACTTACACATTCTTTCTAAAGTCTTATAAAATGCCGCTTCACTGATTTGATTGACTAGTTCTTTTCGATATAGTTTGCTCGCATGTATCAATTCATTTTCCTTATAGTTCGACAATGCAGTTTTTATAACCGCACTACTTTTCATGTTTAAGCCCTCCTTTTTTTATTATTTTCACCAATATTATATGCTCTTATTTATTATTTGTCAAGTATTTTTCTATTTTACTTGACACTTTGTTTTGAAAAAGCGCTTATTATTTACACAAAATTGAGTCACTATACCTTAACAATTTCGGGGTATTAGGGGTTTCCCCTAACGAAGCGATTTGAAAAATCGATATTTGGCAAGTTATATTTTCTCCCATTACCCAAGAAATAGGTATATAATTTATTAAGAAACCTTTCTTATAATCTTTCTTTCAAAATCAATTCTAATAGTTTTTCCGCAAAACATCTAAAACGTCTTGCGGAATTTTTTCTAAATCCGGAATGCCGTTAATTAAGATTTTTCTACCTGTTTCGTTGCCTTTTATCGCTATTTCCGTCATTTGATTTTGTTCGCTCATTTTCTTTAACTCCGTTTTTTCTTTTATTGTAACGATTAGTTTTTGAAAATGTTAGCAACGCAATCCCTACGCTTCCGGGCATTTCCCTATTTTTTTCTTAAATCTCCAAAACTCAAAACAAAACAGGTTAAGTTTTTCGGTATCCTATCAGAAAAAACCTATCGTCGTTAAGGGGTAAAAATATTGCTAAAGCACCTACGAATTATTCAGGCAAGATCTTTATACCGACTACGCTCAAGATGACTTTAAAAAACAACCGCTCGGGATGACGGTCGACAGCCCTTCAGTCGCGCAAAAAAAGCGCGACAGATCCCCTTACATAGGGAAGGTCTTTTCGCGCTTTTCTTTTCTCTATTCACTCTTCACTTTTTTCTTGCGGGGATCGGGAAGGCGTTTTTTACGTAGGTTTCCCAAACGTTAATGCGGTCTTCTTCGCCAATCGTTCTGATAACCTTAGCGGGAACGCCCGCCACCAAACTGTTGGGCGGCACGTCGCGCAAAACGACCGAACCCGCCGCAATAACGCTGTTTTCGCCAATGGTAACGCCGCCGCAAATAGTAGCGCTAGAGCAAATCCAGCACCCGTTTTTTATGGTAATGGGCGCAGAAAATTCAAGGTCGTGTCTGCCGTCGGGATAGTCGGCGTTCAAGCGTTCTTCAGCCAAAAGCGGGTGATTGGGGGTAGCAAGCGTAACGTTTGCGCCTATCCAAACTCCGTCGCCCAAAGTTATGGGTGCTACATCCAAAAAAGTACAATTATAGTTTACAAAACATTCTTTGCCCACGTGAATATTCACGCCGTATTCGCAATAAAATGGAGCAAACACTGCAAATCCATTGCCTTTTGCAGAGGGAATAAGTTTTTCTAAGGTACGCTGTTTTGCTTTTCGGCGCCATACGGCTATTTTGTTAAACTTGTCGCACAAAATAAGCCCGCGAGCATGCTGTTTTGCAATATCCGCACTTGCGGAATTATATAGCTTGCCCGTCACCATGCGATCCCAATCGTTTATTCTGTCTTTTCCGCTAGTCGTATCGATTTTCATAATAAATTTTTCCTTTTTTGATTTTTTATTTTTTTAATTTTCGCGCGTTTTTTCATTTTTTTGCTCCTTTCATAAAAACACCCTCGAGTATACTTGACAGAGGACGCTTTAAGCGTTATAATTTTTCGTAATTACAGTATATTATGTTTTTTGCTAATTTTCTAACCGTTTTTTATAAAAAATTTGCCAAATGTTACGCACTTATGCATATCAGGTCCTTTTTACGCAAAATAAGCAAAACCGGCGGCGAAAAACGGATAGCGAATAGCCATTAGAGAATTGAACCAATTAAGCTTTAAACGTGTCTTTTTTGCCTTTTTCGGCAAATTTGGCTTTGTTGAAACTTAATGGGGGTTCGACTCTCTAATGGTTAATTAAAGGAGTTTAAATTTTGGAATACGATTACGAGTACGTGCGCGACGCGTCGAACGGAATTTATTCGAACGTAGGCGATAACTACGTAGAACTGCACTTTCATTCGAGTCTAGAGCTTTTATTCGTGGAGCGCGGCGAAAAAACCATATATATCAACGAAATTCGCTACGATTTAAAAGCGGGCGATATAGCCGTTATGCTCCCCTACGATTTGCACCGCTACGAAAAAGGCGACGGAGTGCAGACCGTTTTAGTCGTTCCTAAGGAGTATTTTTTCGAATACGAAAGTTATTTCGGCAAAAAACAACTGCTTTATCCCATAGTTCGCGATAAAAAGCTTTTCGATAGACTTAAACACATATTTAAGGCGCTTTGCAAGCCGTTCGGCGACGAATATTTAAAGCGCGGCTACTGCACTACTTTGTTTGCAGAGCTTGCAAAAAGCGCGGGAGTTAAAGCGGCAGATAAAGCGGATGATAATTCGGGAGACGTAACCCTTTCGCGCGATATATTAAAATACCTCGAAGAAAATTGCGAAGAACCCATCTCTTTAGGCGATTTGGCTGTCGAGTTCGGCTTTTCTCGCACGTATATGAGCGCGCTGTTTAAAAAACTGATTAAAACGGATTTTTGCAATTACTTAATATATCTCAGGCTGAAAAAGGCGGCGGCGCTTATCGCCTCGGGCGAAAAAAATATGGCTACCGTTTGCTTTAAAAGCGGATTTAACAGTTTGACCTCGTTTTATCGCGCGTTTAAAAACAAATACGGCTTGCCGCCTAAACAATTTTCTATCAAATTCAGCCGCTGAACTTAACCATTGAAGAGCCGCACCGATAAAGCCTTAAACGCGTCTTTAAACTATGGGTTTGCCGCTAAAACTTTATCTGTTCGATTCTTCAATGGTTAATTGAAAAGTAAAAATATGAATACGGAGGATAAAAATATGTTTAAAATCTTAATCGCCGAAGACGATAACGAATTGCGACTTATGTTTAAGCGCGTGCTTACGAAAAACGGCTTTTCGGTAACCGACGTTTCAAACGGAAAAGAAGCCTTGGACGCTTGCGCTGAATGCCCGTTTGATATTATAATTTCGGACGTTATGATGCCCGTTATAGACGGCTATGAACTGGTTCGCTCTCTGCGCGAAGGCGGAGATAAAACTCCCGTTTTAATGATTACCGCAAAAAGCGAATACGAAGACCTGGAAAAAGGTTTTATTTCGGGCTCGGACGATTATATGGTTAAGCCCGTAAACGTAAACGAAATGCTTTTGCGAATAAACGCCCTTCTTAAACGCTCGCAAATGATTAACGAACGCACTCAAACAATCGGCGGAACGACGCTCGAATTCGATACTTTCACGGCGTTTTCGGGCGATAAACAAATTATTCTTCCGCAAAAAGAATTTATGATACTATATAAACTCTTTTCCGCCCCGGGCAAGCTGTTTACGCGTCAACAACTGATGGACGACGTTTGGGGATTTAACACGGACAGCGACGTTCATACCTTAGACGTGCACGTCGGCAGACTGCGCGAAAAATTCCGCGATAATCCCGATTTCGAGATAGTAACAATGCGCGGCGTGGGCTTTAAGGCGGTGAAAAAATGAAAAAAAATAAACTTTCGGAACTAAAAAGGCGCAATCTCCCCGATTGGAAAACAAAAAAACGACACAGCTTTCACTTTTATTTTACCATTTTCGTTTCGTGCATTATTTGCGTTTCGGTCGCTTGCGCCGCTCTTTTCGAAAAAATAACGGACGAGTGGTTTAGCAAATACCTCAAAATCCCCGATTTTCTGATTTGGATCGTCGTAAGCCTTATAGTGGGAATGGCTCTTTCGCACTTAGTCGGAGAACTAACACTTTCCCCCATTAAAAAAATCCGCAACGCCATGAACGAGGTCGCAGAGGGCAACTTCGACGTTTGCGTGAGCGAGAAAAATCACTTCGACGAAATCGAAGATATAAATCATGCATTCAATATAATGGTTAAAGAATTACGCTCGATGGAAATAATTCAGTCGGACTTTATATCGAACGTTTCGCACGAATTCAAAACGCCGCTTACCGCCATCGACGGCTACGCCGCCATGCTGAAAGGCAACGTTTCGGACGAAGAAAACGTGGAATACGCCGATAAAATTTTATTCAACGCGCGCAGAATGAGCGAACTGGTTAACAATATTCTTTTACTCTCGAAGCTCGATAATCAGGGAATCGAAAGCAAAAAAGAAGAGTTTTATTTAGACGAGCAAATTCGCCAAGAAATAGTAGCGACCGAAGAAAAATGGAGTGAAAAAAACCTCGATTTAGACGTAAAACTCGACGAATGCCTTTACTACGGCAATAAAAGTTTGCTCTATCACGTTTGGAGCAATCTTTTGGGCAACGCTATAAAATTCAGCCCCGAAGGCGGAAAAATAACTTTAGAGCTATTTGGCGAAGACAATTTTTTAATCTTTTCGATTTCGGACGAGGGCGAAGGCATCGACGAGGACGCTAAAAAATATATTTTTAATAAGTTTTATCAATCGGACACCTCTCATAAGCAAGAAGGCAACGGCTTGGGGCTGGCGTTGGTTAAAAAAATAACCGACCTTTGCGGCGGCAGCGTAGAAGCCGTTAACCTTTCGCCTAAAGGTTGCAAATTCACCGTCCGCTTACCTGTTTAGCCCCTTTTTTTAACGGTTATTTAACGAAAAAAATTTAAACAATAGGAGAAAAAGTATGAAAGCAAAAAATCTCAATAATTCTTCTAAAAAAACACGAAAACTCATAAAAAAAGTATTTGCCGAAATGCTTTCTGAAAAACGCGAGCTCGATAAAGTTTCGGTAAGCGAGCTTTGCAAACGCGCAGACATCAGTCGCGGCGCGTTTTATTCGCACTACGACGATATTTACGGCGTTGCCGAAGAGTACGAAAACGAACTTGTGGAAACGTTTTTCGATAGCTCGAGACTGTATAATTCACATAACTTTATGCAATTCATCGATTCGTTTTTCGAATTTATTCGCCAAAACGACGAAAATTACAGATTGCTTTGCAAATCCAACGAAATTTTATTCGCGGCAAAAAAATTAACCTCTATAGCGTCAAATAAACTTTTGGAACTTTGCGTTAACGATTCGCGCATAAAAAACAAAGACTTTGCCGAAATAGAAATAATCATATTTTTAGAAGGTCTGTTTTGCGAATACGTGCGCTATTGCAGAGGATATTCGACAAAAACGCTCGACGACCTTTACGAATACACCCGCTTTTGGATCGAAAACTTCGTAAAATTGCGCTCGTAAGTTCGTAAAATGTAATTATAACTCCCCCTTCGAGAAAGGCTTTTTCGTCGTCAGAACAAAAAAATATCAAATTTCAACTAAAGTTGAATTTTTGTTGACGAAAAATTGAAACTTCTTGCTGTAAAATATAAATATAAGATTTAAAAGGAAAATAATATGTATTTAGAAGACTATTTATGGTTTTTAGGCGCGATTGTGCTCTGTACGGTTTTTTCGCTACTCGCAAGCGCGAAAGTAAATTCGGCTTTCGCTAAAAACAATCGCATATCCAATCGCTCCCGCATGACCGGCTACGACGCCGCCACAAGGCTTATGCGCTCCAACGGCGTTTACGACGTAAGCGTGGGCAGAATTAAGGGAAGTTTGACCGACCACTACAATCCTTCGAAAAGCGTAGTCAATTTATCGCAATCGACTTACGGAAACGACTCGATAGCCGCCGTGGCGGTCGCCGCGCATGAAATAGGACACGTTATGCAAAATAAAGACGGTTATCCTCTGTATAAAGTGCGTTCGGCGCTCGTTCCGTTCGTCAACTTCGGTTCGCGCGCGGCAATGCCTCTAGTTTTAATAGGCGTTATAATCGATTTGATAACCATGGAAGTAAGCTCGAGCGTAGGATTTTACGTCGCTTTAGTAGGAGTTGCGCTTTACGGACTTTCGCTTTTGTTCGCATTAGTTACTCTGCCGGTCGAAATTAACGCAAGCAAACGCGCTAAACAAATGCTGCTAAACGAAGGAATTTTGGCAGGCGACGAAATCGGCGGAGCAAGCGAAGTTTTATCCGCCGCCGCCCTTACCTACCTTGCTTCGCTTTTAACCTCACTCGTTTATTTCTTGCGCTTTTTTATATACGTATTAACCATTTTCGGCAGAAGAAACAACCGCCGTTAATTTTCGCTTAATTTTATCTTAAAAAACGCAAAAACCCGCCTATAGGTCGATTATCGACTACTATAGGCAGCAATTTACTCGCAAACGAAATTTAAAAATTTACCGAAAAAACTCATAACTTTATCGGCAAAAATATAATAATTTTTTACTAAGGAAGTAAACTCAAATGCACTATATAGCTCTGTTTAATCCCTTTGCGGATAACGGTAAAGGAAAAGAAAACGCGCAAATACTTACAACGCTTTACCCTAACGACGAATTCGATTTTATCGACGTAACCACGCTGAAAAATCACGACGAATTTATAAAAAGCACCAGCGCCAGCTCGAACATAGTTTTATGCGGGGGCGACGGAACGTTAAATCGCTTCATTAACGCCCTAGACTGCGATAATTTCGAGCGCAAACTTTTTTATTTTGCTTGCGGAAGCGGAAACGATTTCGCACGCGACGTAGCCAATGCTAACGGCGATAAACTTATTCCGCTTAACGACTACGTTAAAAATCTCCCGATAGCCACGGTGAAGGGCAAAGATTATAAATTCATAAACGGCGTAGGCTACGGCATAGACGGTTATTGTTGCGAAGAAGGCGACAGACAGCGCGAAAAAAATCCGCAAAAAAAGATAAACTACACCACGATTGCGATAAAAGGCTTGCTTTTTCACTATAAGCCCACCGACGCGATTATAACCATAGACGGCAAAGAGCACTTTTTTAAAAAAGTTTGGATAGCCCCCGCCATGCACGGCAGATACTACGGCGGCGGAATGTTGCCCGCCCCCGCTCAAACGCGCGAAAACGGAGCGGGCACTTGCTCGGTAACCGTTTTTCACGATTCGGGCAAATTAAGAACGCTTTGCATATTCCCCTCTATTTTTAAAGGCGAACACGTAAAAAGCACTAAGTATGTAACGGTTTTGTCGGGTAGCGAAATAAACGTTAAATTCAGCGCGCCGCGCCCGCTGCAAATAGACGGCGAAACGATTAAAAACGTCAGCGAATACGCCGTAAAAAGCGCGAAAATCATTAAAGGTTGACTAGCGCAAAAATGGAAGAGCTTAACGAAAACTTTCGGTTAGAAGGCGCAAAATTGGAAAATGCGTTAAAAGAAACCAAAGAAAAATCAAAAAAATTTTTAAGTTTTATCTCATATTATCGTTGCGCGATAATGGAAATCGAAACTAAACTCAACGTTTTGCGCGAAGAATTTTCGCTTTGTCATGACAGAAATCCCATAAACGGCATAAGTTCCAGATTAAAAACGCCTCAATCGATACTTGAAAAGCTAAAACGAAAAAACAAAAAACAAACGCTTCAAAACGCGGAAAAGTACGTAAACGACATTGCTGGCGTGCGCGTGTGTTGCATGTTCACCGAAGACGTATATATGCTTGCCGACGCCGTTTTAAAACAAGACGACGTTACGCTTATCGAAAAACGCGATTATATAGCGAATCCGAAGCCCAACGGTTACAGAAGTCTTCATTTACTCGTATCCGTTCCGATATTTTTATCCGAAGAAAAGCGGTCGGTCAAAGTCGAAATTCAATTCAGAACGATCGCGATGGATTTTTGGGCAAGCGTAGAGCATCAACTGCGTTATAAAAAAAACAACGAGTTTACGAAAGAAATGGCTGACGAACTTTTGCTGTGCGCTAAAACAAGCGCGGATTTAGACGAGCGAATGGAAAATTTAAAAAAACTTATCGAAAAATAAAGAACGAATAAACCGCTTTTTACGCGACTTTATTTACAAATTAACGAAAAAAGGCAACAATTTATCGAAAAACGCAATGCTTTTCGATAAAAGCGTTAAAATACTTTACAAACGCTTAAAAATATGCTACAATAGTTGCCACTATACGTTTTTCAAAACGAAAATCCGCTATAGAATTTTTAAACTCAATTTAGGAGAATTATGCCAGGTATTCAACCCGACCCGGAACCCGAACCCGACGGCTTAGCCGTAACCATCGTATTTATTATAATACTCGTTTTGCTTTCCGCGTTTTTTTCAGCGACCGAAACGGCATTCAGTTCGGTTAACAAAACCAAGCTGAAAGTAAAAGCGCAAGACGGAAATAAAGCCGCGCAAAACGCTTTAAACCTTTCTGATAACTTCGATAAATTGCTTTCGGCGATTTTAATCGGGAACAACATCGTCAACATTACACTAACCGTTTTGTTCGACAGTATTTTTAACAACGTTATCCCCTCTAATCCCGCATTGAGCGGCGTTATATCGGTAGCGGTTTCGACCGTAATAGTGCTGACTTTCGGCGAAATCACCCCGAAAATGATAGCCAAAGAAAAATCAGAGCGACTTTGCCTCGTTTTCGGCTATCCGATACGCTTGGTTATGATAGCGCTAACCCCTCTTTCGGCAGTTTTTTCGGGACTTAAATTCTTGCTCAAAAAGCTGTTTAAGTCTAGTGAGGAAGAAAAAATCACCGAAGAAGAACTGCTTTCTATGGTCGAAGAAGCCCAAGAAGACGGCGCTTTAGACGAAAAAGAAAGCGAACTTATTTCCAGCGCGATAGAGTTTAACGACGCCGAAGTCGAAGATATTTTGGTTCCGCGCGTCAACGTGATTTCCGTTCCGCTCGATATGCCTATGGATAAGGTTAAAGCTTTATTTTTAGAGCACAACTTTTCGCGAATGCCCGTTTATAACGGAACTATCGACCAAATTATCGGCATGATACATAATATCGACTTTTTTGCCGCCATGGAACGCGGCGAACGTTCGATAAAAAGCGCAATAACGCCCGTCGCAGTCGCAACCGAGCATATGAAAATATCTACCCTGCTTAAATCGATGCAGGCGCAAAAGGTGCATATGGCAATCGTCGTAGACGAATACGGCGGCACGACCGGCATCGTTACCTTAGAAGATATTTTGGAAGAGCTCGTAGGCGAAATTTGGGACGAACACGACGAGATCATCAACTATTTTTCTAAAATCGACGATAGCACTTATATGGTTGACGGCAGAGCCGAACTCGATAAGTTTTTCGCATTGTTCGGTCTTGGCGACGACGAAGCCGAAAAGTTCGAATCGCAAACGGTGAGCGGCTGGGTTATCGAACAAACGGGTAATATTCCCAAAAAATTCCAGTCTTTCGATTACGAAAATCTTACTATCGTCGTTAATCGCCTGACCCAGCGCAGAGTTCTCGACGTTAAGGTCATAATCAATCCCGAAAAAGACGAAAACGGCGAAAGTGAACAATAACTAATAATAAGAATCGTTTAAAATCTCGATGATTATAATCGGTTTAAACTAAAGCTAAAGGTCGCAAACGTAATGCGCCTTAAAAATCATAGGCAAACGGTTGCAAAATGCTTCCGCTTGCCTTTTTTAAACCACACGGCTTGCGGCTTTTTAACAAATCGGTCGGCTTACGCCCCGCCTTACGGAGGTTTTTTATGAAAAAGTTAGGATTGGCATTAGGAAGCGGCGGAGCGCGCGGCGTGGCACACGTCGGTTTTTTGCAAGCGCTCGAAGATAACGGCATTAAACCCTACTGCGTGACCGGATGCTCGATGGGGGCGGTGGTCGGGGCGTGCTACGCGGGCGGAATGACGCCGAAAACGATGCTAAAAACCGCCTCGCTGTTAAAAAAGAAGGACCTTTTGGATATTTCGGCTTTTCCGATTAGTAGCGGAGCCATTTTGCGTAGCGAAAAAGTCAAAAAGATTTTAGATAAACTTTATCGCGGGGCGAATATCGAAGAACTAAGTATGCCATTTGCCTGCATCGGCGCGGATATCGTCGGCGGCAAAAAGGTCGTGTTCGATCAAGGTTCCGTAAGCCTTGCCGTGCGCGCAAGTTCGGCTATTCCCCTCGTTTTTAAACCCGTCGAATACGAAAATATGCTGGTAGCCGACGGCGGAATACTGTGCAGACTCCCCATCGACGAAGCCAAAGCACTCGGTGCCGACATGATAATTGCCGTGGACGTCTTGGGACCTCTGCGCGAAATGGGCGATATTAAAAATATTTTTTCGTACTTTTTGCGGCTAATAGACGTTTACGATAATCGCATAACTTCGCTTTTAACTAAAAACTGCAACGCAAACTTAATTTTAACGCCGAGCTTAGACGACGTAAGTCAATACAAAATCGATAACGTCAACTTCTGCTACGAACGCGGCTATGAATGTGCAATCGCAAAAATGGACGAAATTAAAGCTCTTCTAAAGTAAAACTCGACTTACTTTGTTACATAAAAAGTTCGTACTTTTCATTAAAAAACTTATGAAGAAACACAAAAAAACATTAAAAAGCCCCGCTATAGGTCGATTAACGGCACTTACAAATTCATCTGCCAATAATTTAAAGACAAAAAGCCCGCTCCCCTTTTAAGGCGCGGGCATATAATTATTAAGTTGTCGATTTTTTGCTGACGAGTTCCGAAAAAATTTTATTGCTATAAATCGTCGACGTCTTGCTCGGGATAATCGAGTTCGCCCAATAAATAAGAGCCTGTCCAACTGCCTAAAACGTCGTAGCTAGAGAACATTTTTTCGGCTACGTCTTTAGCCGTTTTTCTTTTTTTACGTCCCATAGCGATTTGTTGTCCTTATTTGCAATCGCTAGTTTTTTTCGAGCCGCAGCCTTTGCTTCCGCAGGCTCTGCTTTTCGACGAGCTTTTATCTCGTCCGTTACCTGTTTTTAAGTCGTTTTTGCTTCTCATAAAAAATCCTCCTTTACGGCTGCCGAAGCATTTTCAAGCAGCCGCAAGGAGCTAGAAAAACCCTTCGGCTCAACGAATTACGACCTTCGCCTTCGCCGTCGATAGTATTATGAGCGATTTTTATCATTTTATCCATCAAAAAGCAACAAAATACTTTTTTGTATAAAAAATAATTTTAAGGTCGAAATTCGTCGAATTTTATATGATTTTATTTGCGAATTTATATATTTTGCCGCATTTCGAAAAGTGAAACATGCAAATTTTTTTAACGGATATTTACTCGAAAACCCTGCCCGAAGATAAGCTTTTTATGCTTTCTTCCCGCGGAAAGCATAATTTCGAGAACTATAAAAACGCCCCGAAGCATGCTTTGCAATCGGTTGCGGGCGATTTACTCGTGCAAAAAGCAATTAAGGCGGTTTGTGAAAAAAACGCGGGCAAAATTTTAATAGAGCAAACGCAAAGCGGAAAGCCTTTCGTTAAAGACGCGCCGGATTTTTCGGTAAGCCACAGCGAAAATTTAGTCGCCGTTGCGGTCGCGAGCGAGGGCGAGCACGGCGTAGGGCTAGACGTTCAGCTTTTAAAAGAGCCGTTATCCCCCGCCCTTATTAAAGGCGCGCTTTCGGAGATAGAAAAACAGCGATTAGAACTTATCGAAAACACGCCCGATAGAGTTAAGTATTTTTACAGACTTTTCACCGAAAAAGAAAGTTACGTTAAATTCACCGGCGAAGGACTAACGCGATTCCCGCGCGATATAACGGATTTTTCGGGCGCGAAATTTCTGACCAAATACGTTTTCCGCAAAAACGAACTTTATTGCCTAACGGTCTGTTCTCAAAACATTATATCTTTAAAAATAACCGTTATCCCCTTCGCGGACTTGTTTATTTAATACTTTTTTTGTCTCAAAAGTGTATAAATTCCGAGCGAGTTTTACGAACGCTAGGTTTACAGGTCATTCTGAGCGAAGAGGCGCAAGCCTCGCAGTCGAAGAATCTTGCTTAAATGCTTACGGATTATTCCAACGAGATCTTTCGACTCGCTACGTTCGCTCAAGATGACGTGTAATAACGCGCAAGCGATGCGATTAAGGCTTCCCCTTGGGGGGAAGCTCCGCGGAGCGTTAGTGCAGCGGTGATGAGGGGGTTTACTTGATTTTTACTGCGCCCCCCTCATTCGTCACGCTTTGCGTGCCACCTTCCCCCATCCGCTTTATTCTCCGTTATTATACGGCGTTACGTTGCGGGGGAAGGCTTTTTTATTCTTTTTACTTCATTTTTTACAACTCAACTTCGCCGTCGGAACAAATAACTTTAGTCGCGGGAACATTAACGTTCCAATTTTCACCTTTTTTTATGGCATTCCATTGTTCAACAGTTCCGTTAAAATTGATTTCTGTTAAATTTTCGCAACCATAGAACGCAGCGCTGTCGATAGAAGTAACGCTGTCCGAAATAGTTATGCTTGTTAATCCCGAGCAATACTTGAACGTAGCGCTGTCGATAGAAGTAACGCTATCGGGAATAGTTATGTTTGCTAATTCGATGCAATCATTGAACGCAGAAGCGCCGATGGAAGTAACTGAACCGTCATCGGGTATAATACTGTTTTTGCAACCTAATATTAAAGTTTTACTTTCGGTTTCTATTAAACAATTATTTTCGCTGGCATATTTAGTATTGCCTATTGCTACCGTTATGCTTTCAACTCCACTACAATCACAGAATGCGTAATCACCGATAGACATAACGCTGTCTGGAATAGTTATGCTTGTTAAACAACTGCAATCATAGAATGCGCAATCACCGATAGACATAACGCTGTCTGGAATAGTTATGCTTGCTAAACAACTGCAATCATAGAACGCATCCGCACCGATTGACGTAACGCTGTCTGGAATAGTAACACTTGTTAATTCATCATCCCATTTGAAAGCCTCTGTCTCAATTCTTGTAACCGGTTTTTCGTTATGAACAGCAGGAATAACAATATCAGTATCTGTACAAGAGCCTTTGCTAACTACGGAATAGCTTAAACCGTCTTCGTTTAAAGTGAATTCTAATCCATCGCTAACGTAATTAACATCTCTTCCGCAGCGGGTACAAAAGCCATTTGCAAAATTATGTTCGTCGTTTGTAGGGATTTCTTCGTCTACTCTATCTTCGCAACCTTCGTTTTGGCAAATTTTGTGTTGGCTGCCGGCATTAGTGCAGTTTGCTTCCTCGTCAACAATCCAATCGCCGTAGTTATGCTCAGTTTTGGCAACGGTTTGCGGAGCTATTAAAATTTCGTTGCAGACAGAGCACTTTGTACCCTCGGTTGAACCTTCTTTATAACAAGTAGCCTCTACTGCGGGAATAACTTCTTCGGTGTGGGCTAGCTTTTCGATATCGGCGGCTTCGCCTTTGCCGCACCTTAAGCAGTAACGACCTTTTTTGCCCTCTGCCGAGCAAGTCGGTTCAACGCCAACTGTCCATTGCGACCACATGTGATTGCATTGCGTTTCGCCCTCAACCCATTTAGCATAGACGTCTAGTTTTACAAGCGTAGTATCTTCTACCTTGCCGATAAACGGTTTTTTCCAGATGTCTTTATCTAAATACCAACCGTCAAAAACGAAGCCGTCTTTTGTAGGATCCTCGGGCATTTCCACCGTGTCGCCGTCTTGTAAATTGACTACCGCGTAAACTTCGTCGTCTACTATAAACGTGACTTCTACGTTTACGTCTTCACAAGCGGTAAGCATTGCCATCGATAAGCATATTAGCATAACCGTAGCAAAAAGCTTTAGTAAAAAAGGTTTTTTCATAAAGTTTCTCTCCTTGTAATAATTGCCGAATTATACTCACGCGGTTTGTTTTTAGCCATTGAAGAACCGACCCGCCAATGGGTAGCCCGTCGCGTGCGTAACCGAGCTATAGTTATATATATTATCATCCCCCCCCCCCCGCACGCAAGCCCAATAGAACACATTTAAGTTCGCCAAACTCCCCCTATTCGCTTACAACCAAAAATCTTGGCGATGTTGGCGACCTTCCTTAAAAA
>CAYVKZ010000030.1:0-20710 GCA_964452295.1 uncultured Acidiphilium sp. | reverse complement strand
ACTCCGCAAGGTAAAGTTGCAAGGTCGTTTCGGCGGCATAGAACAGGATTTTATCATCCGTCTTATCCTTCAGCATTTCTGCAGTTGCTTCGAATTGTCCTTCCAACACGAAACCGACAAGCTCGGAAAGTATTTCTTCCTTGGAACGAAGGCTGAACATCATCGAGCCGTAGTTGACTTCGGAAAGTGCGGATATCTCCCTCATCGTCGATTTGCTGTAACCTTTTTCGAGAAAAAGTTTCGCCGCTGCGTGTAAGACTTTTGATTTGACTTTTTCGCCTCGTGTAAGGTTTTCGTTTTCTGACACGGATCACCTCTCCTTTTATTCTTTAACTATATCGCGATACAGTTGATGTGTTTATTATATCATAAACACTCGACAATTGCAATATTTTTTTAGGGGTAAAATAAAATTTTTTTCGTATAGACTTTATTATGCTTGAAGCTAAAGTTTTTTTGACAACACCGACATAGTCGGCGAGTTTTTCCTTTAAAACAAAAAAGTGCGGCTATAGGTCGATTAACCGCACTTTTACACCATTTTATTCATTAAAAACAAACTTAAAAATAAACATTCGATTCGTTTATTTAAAAGTTTTTTCAATTACTTTTAAGCGTTAAAAACGCCCCGCAAAATGCGGGGCGTTCTTCTTTTATTCGAGAAACGACTCATTCTTCTTCGTTACCGCTTTCGGTGCTCTCCGATAAACCGAAAATCTTTTTTAACGCCTCGGCGTTTTCTGCGTTAAGACCGTTTTCTTCTTTTTGCAACTCGTCGATAATATCTAAAAAACTTTGCTTATCTTCTTCGTCTTTCAAAATATTGCTTAAATTCAAGCCCATATCCGCAGCCGCCACCGCAAGATTGCTTTCGACTACTTTTTCGACGACGTCGCCGATATGTTCTTCGATATTTTCGATCGTTTTATCCTCGTAAGCCTTTTGCAAGTCGTAAGCTTTTTCAATAGCCTCACCCGCAGCCGTGAAGTTGACTTTTGCAAGATCCAAATTAGAAAGGTCGATGTCGCCGAGTTCCTCGCCGAAAGATTCGCCTACAACGGCGATCATATCGTTAAGACTTTGTATCGCATCCTCGCTCATTTCGTTTTTGATTTCGTCGATTTCTTTAAAAAGGTCGCTGATTTGCGAAACGTTTTCCTCGTTTAATCCGTCGTTCGTAAAATCGATATTCGTGATTTTTTGCGCCGCCTTAGCAACTTTTGCCGCCGCGACGACCGCGTCTACCTGTACGCTCAGCGTAACGTTTTTACCGTCTTCGTCCTTAACGGTTGTGAGCGAATCGTATACGCCGAACGAAACAGAAGTATAAAAATTGCATATTCCGCTCTTTTTATATCCTTCTAAATCGAGAGTATTTAAAAGCTTCTCGAGGTCTTCGTTGCTCGACGAAGAGGAAGCGCCCGAGTTCGACGCGCCCGAAGACGAAGTTAAATAATCCTCGTCGTAAAAAGCAGAGCAAGTCGACGGAGTCGAATAAACAGCCGCGGTCGAATAATCCGAAATATCTATTTCGCTAACCTTTTCAACCGAACCGATAAGTCCGTTTAGCGGAACGCATATAAAATACGCGACAAGCAAGCCCTGAACCGCACCGACTAAAGCGCCGAACAAACGTCCTTTATGCGCGCCGGGGCGAACGAATATTTTTGCTATCCAGAATATTATAAGCGAAACGAACTTAAGCAAAATAAAGCTTAGCAAAAACGCGATAACGCCTACTAAAATTTCAATAATCGGAATTACGAGTTTTGCAAGCGAAGCGTATTCGTCGCTAAAACTTGCGACGACGCTTTCACGCAAAGTTTGCCCCGAAAACTCGGTATCCATAATGACTTTTATGAGCGTGCCGCGCAAACAAATAGCGGCAATCAACGCGGCAACGACTATAATCAAGCGCAAAATGCTACGTTTTAATCCGCGAGTAAATCCCAAAAGCGCACCCGCTATTATAGGAACGAGAGTGAGCACGGTCATAATTAAAGTTAGATTATACATAATTTTCTCCTCTTCTTCGGTATTTTCAGGAAGAATATTTTAAGAAGAATCGGGCCGTTAAAAAACCCAATCATTCTTAGAATATGCTTGCTTTAAAAATTATACCACTCATTACGAGTGGTATTTAATGCGAAGCCGTAAATAACGCGCGCTTCGCAACGCAAAACAAATTAGAAAGTCCAGTTTAAAATATTAGAAACCGTTTCGGCAAAAGCACCTTTTTCGGCTATCATATAAAGCGGATTGTTATCGTAAATAAGGTGAGAAAGCGGAGCCGAACTTAAAACCTCGTTAGTATAATCGAACAAGCCGCTTCCGCAGAGCACGCCGGCAACCCAGAAAACGCCGAGCACTAACACGGCGCAAATGGCAAAATTGACCAAACCGCCCAACGTACTGTCGATAATTTTAAACCAAAGCGCTTTTCTGCGAGCGAAATCGATGAACTGCGCCCATTTTTTGCCTACCCACAGCGTGAATATATACAGAGGAATAAACTGAACTATACACACTACCGCGTAAGCAAGAATAGTGTTAAAGGTTTCGACTTCGATCCCTACCATAGCCAATATTCCGCTTAAGCCCTCGCCCGCGCCGCTGAATGCGACCGCGATATCTTGCATCCATCCGAGCGGTCTGTATACGAAATATGCCAAAACAAAAGAAATCCCCGCCGCGAGCACTATCCATAAAAGTGCGGTTACCAGCGTGAAAAAGGTGTTTATAAAGCCTTTTTTTATACCCCGATACAGCATAAAAGCGATAAACGCTATAACGAGTACGTCTGCTACGTAATACATAAATTTCCCTTCCGACGCGCGCACTTTAACGCGCGCTATGCGCACGCTTTTGCGCGACCTTAGTTATATTATAATCACATTGAACGGTTTTGTCAATGTTTTTTGCCGTTTTTTGAGTTTTTATGCCTTTCAATGTTTTTTTATGCCTTAAAAAACTCTAAAAATCCTTAAAAATTTTTTCCGAAAACTTTTTTTAACGTTTTTTATTGTTTTTTAGCGTTTGAAAACGTGTCTTTAAGCGAAACGATTTCGCTCAATACAAATCCGTCGGCGCTTTGCATCTTTTTGTAATATCCTATGCGCAAAAGCTGAAAACTTTCATCCGCGGCAACGTCGTTTAAATATTTTTCCGCTTTACACTCAAAAGAATGAACGCTGTTATAATTTAAACGCTCGTTAAAATCCTGACCGGGGAACTCGGCATCGTTTAAAAGGTAATCGTATTTTTTAAGCGAAACGCTTACGCAGTCGCGCGCGTTAACCCACTGAATAGTACCCTTAACCTTCATTCCGCTGGTATCGGTTCCGCTACGAGATTCGGGAAGATAAGTACAATGAAGTGCGGCTATAGCACCGTTATCGGCATATTCGACGCTTTCGCATTTTATTATATACGCGTTTTTAAGGCGAACGTAACCGCCTATTTTCAACCTAAAATACTTAGGCGGAGGATCGAGCGAAAAATCCTCGCCCGAGATATAAAGCTCGTTAGAAAAGCTGATTTTTCTTACGGGCGAATTTTCGGCTTGAGGCATCGTTTCGAAATCGAGTTCCTCTTGCCCCTCGTAATTATCGATTATAACTTTAATCGGCTCGACGACCGCCATGGCGCGCTCGGCATGGGCGTTGAGATAATCACGCACGAAGTGATCTAAATAACTAGCCTCTATTTCCGAATTGGCTTTAGCGACGCCTACCGCCTCGCAGAAGTTTTTAAGCGCTTCGGCGGGAATTCCGCGCGCGCGAAGCCCGGTAAGAGTAGGCATGCGCGGGTCGTCCCACCCGCTGACCGCACCGTCTTCTACCAGTTTTTTAAGATAACGCTTGCTCATAACCGTGTTAGTCACGTTAAGCCGCGCAAATTCTATTTGGCGGGGCTTGTGAGCTACCCCGGTGTTTTCGATAACCCAGTTGTAAAGCGGGCGATGGTCTTCGAATTCGAGAGTGCATAGCGAATGAGTAACTCCTTGCATCGAGTCGCAAATCGGATGCGCGTAATCGTACATAGGATAAATGCACCATTTATTGCCCGTTCTGTGATGCTCGGCGCGGAGCACGCGATAAATAACGGGGTCGCGCATGTTTATATTCGGCGAAGCCATATCTATTTTAGCGCGCAAGACCTTTTCGCCGTCGGCATATTTGCCCGCAGCCATTTCCTCGAAAAGTTTTAAGTTTTCGTCTATCAAACGGTCGCGATAAGGGCTGTTTTTGCCCGGTTCGGTAAGCGTTCCGCGCGTTTCACGTATTTCGTCGGCGGTTAAATCGCAAACGTAAGCCTTGCCGTCTTTTATAAGCTTTATCGCAAGCGAATATATAACGTCGAAAAAATCCGACGCATAGTGCATTTCAAACCAATCGAATCCGAGCCATTTAATATCTGCCTTTATCGCGTCGACGAATTCGGTTTTTTCTTTAGACGGATTGGTGTCGTCGAAAAACAAATTGCATTTTCCGCCGTATTTTTTTGCCGTGCCGAAGTTTAAGCACAACGATTTGGCGTGACCTATGTGCAAATATCCGTTCGGCTCGGGCGGGAAACGAGTGTGAACCTCGCTGACTTTCCCTTCCGAAAGCTCTTCGTTGATGATGTCCTCGATAAAATTCTTTGCTTCTTCCATTTTATTTATCCTTAAAATCGGGTTTTATTTTTGTTTTTTACGCGCGAATTTCGCTTCGGCTTTAACGCCTTAACTCGCCGCTTATTTTTTACTTTATTAGTCGACACGCTTTTATCGAAAGCGCCGATAATCGACCTATAGCGTGGCTTTTTATATTTCCTTAAGCTTTAAAAGCGTGTTTTCGAAATACTCGGGAAGCGGACATGTAAAGGTTAAAAACTCTCCGCTTTTAGGGTGCGTAAAACTTATTTTATATGCGTGCAAAAGCTGCCCTTTTAAATCGAACGCGCATTTTTTAGGTCCGTAAAGCTTGTCGCCGACCACGGGACAACCCAAAAATTTAGAATGAACTCTTATTTGATGAGTTCTGCCCGTCCAAAGCGAAAACTCGCACAACGTATAGCCTTCGTAACGCTTTATAACCTTATAATCGGTTATCGCCCTACGACCTTTAAAGCTTACGGCAAAGGCGGTTCTATCCTTTTGACTTCGATCTATAAAATTATCCACCCGCCCCTCGTCATTTTTGAGTTTTCCGTTTAAAAGTGCCAAATAATAACGTTTACACGTCTTTTTTTCAATTTGTTCGGCGAGTTTTACGTGCGCAAAATCGTTTTTCGCGACAAGCAAAAGCCCCGAAGTATCTTTATCGATGCGATGTACTATCCCCGGGCGAAGCACTCCGTTTATGCCGCTCAATTTATCCAGCGAATACAAAAGCGCGTTGACGAGCGTTTCGTCGCCGGTGCCGTTACCCGCGTGCACGGTTAAACCTTGCGGCTTGTTTATCACGGCGAGGTCGTCGTCTTGATAAATTATCTCTATAGGAATATTTACGGGCTTTACGTCGGGGAGCTTTGGCGGAACTTGTTTTACGACAACGCTGTCGCCAAAGCGCGTTAAATAACTGCTTTTTTCGTTTTTTCGATTAACGCTGACCTGCCCTTCGTCTATGAGTTTTTTGACATGCGAGCGCGAAGCCTCTATTTTTTCCGAAACGAAAACGTCCAACCGCTTGCCGACGTCAAGGTCGTCGTCGCATACAAACGAGCCGACTTTTTCGTTTTCGGCATCGAAATTATCGCTACTCATCTTTATTTTCGCCGCCGTTTTTTTCGATTTTTTCGTTTTCGGCATTTTTTGCGCCGTTTGCGTTAATCTTTATACTTTTAGCCTTAAGACCGCCTTTTTTATCGCTTTCGTCAGCGTTTAAAATAGTATTTTCTCCACCGATAACGGCACCGTTTTCGCCTATTTTTACGCTTTTATCCGAATTTTTATCGGCGTTTTCGTTTGCCGAATTATCGCCGCCGAACAATCCGTCCTCGTCTAAAAAAAGCAGATAAATAACCAACATCGCGACGCCTATGCACAAACAACTGTCCGCCACGTTAAACGTCGGGAAGTCGAAAAAAGCGAAACTTATAAAATCGCGCACGTATTTAAAAGCCAGTCTGTCGATAAAATTGCCGATCGCGCCCGAAAAAAGCAGAGCAACGGCAACCCACAGCCACTTACTTTTCTTTTTGGAAAAAATAACGTACGCCCCGCCGCCCAACAAAACGACGACAGTTAAAATCAAAAAGAAATCTTGCGCCCAAGGCTTGTCTGCGAAAAGCGAAAACGAAGCGCCCGTGTTATACACCGATTTGAAATTTATTATGCCGTTTATAAAAACGACTTCGGGCGTGCCGTCGGTCAATATTTTAGAAACCTGATCGAGCAAAAGCGTTGCCGCAAAAATAATTATGTACCACATTATTCCATCACCCCGAGCTCTTTACAAAGCTCTTCCAAGTTTAGTTCGCCGCTCGGATTTAAAACTTCGTCTAAATCGATTCCGCCCTCTTCTTCGCGCCGTCCGCCCGAAATGAAATCGGTTAAATAAGCGACTTTATCCGAAAGTTCGCTTAATGAACATTCTTGCTCGTTAAAGCTCAAAATTTCTTTTAAAGCGCGAGCGAGCGCCGCCCTGCGATTTTTATTATCCGAAGCACCGTCCGATAAAAGCGCGCGCTCCCAAACGACGATGAATTCTTTAAGCCGCATTATCTCTAAGCGATATCTGCTTAAAAGCTCGTTTTTAAAATTTTCGGAAAGCTCTTTTTGCTCCTCGTTTTTTTGCGAAGTTTCGCCGTTTTTTTGCGAAGTTTCGCCGCCTAAAGGCTTTGTTTGCGACTCAGGCAAATTTTCACTTCTCGATTTTTTATTCGATTTAGCGGCTTTTTTGTTAAGCCTGTAAATTTCGGCTTCGGCGGAGCTTAATTTTTCGGCGTACTGCTTTATCTCTTTTTGAGAGCTTTCTTTAAGCGCGTTGTTTTCGCGCCGCAACTGTTCTAAATCGCGCGTTAATTGCTCGATTTTTTTAGCGTCGGCGGATTTTTCAGTTTTTTTGCCGAACCAACTCAATTTTTGACCTCTCCGTTATTTTCTCCGTTACTATTTAAATCGGCGTGTTTTTTATCGAACCCGCCATTGCCCCTGATGCTTTCTATCATCGAGGTTTTTAAAGCGTAAAGCTCGTCGGATAAATCGACCTTATAAAGGTGCGGATAATCGAGACGCTTGTACTCTTCCCAGAAAGTATCGAGCTGAGCCGCCGCGTACGCCGCGATTTCTTTAAGCTTAGGCATGTTATAAACGAGCTTGCCGTTCGAAACGATAAGCTTGGTTATTTCTTTAAGTTCGTATTTTTCAAAGGTAATGCTCTTCCAACGCTCCAACGGATGATAAAGAGTAAGCGGTTTGCTTTGGTCGAACTTTTCGCCGCGCAAGAATATGACGTCGGCTTCAGCCATTCCGTTTACGTATACGCGGTAAACGCTTTTAAATCCGGGATTCGTTATCTTTGCACTGTTGTCCGAAAGCTTGATTTTAGGCGTGATTTCGCCCTTTTCGTCTATCATGGCAGAAAGTTTATAAACTCCGCCAAGCGCAGGCATTTCTTCGCTGGTTATAAGTTTAGTGCCGACACCCCAAAGGTCGATTTTCGCGCCTTGCTGTTTGAGCGAGCTTATCGAATGTTCGTCTAAATCGCCCGAAGCACAAATGAGAGTATCAGGAAAGCCCGCCGCGTCGAGCATTTTGCGCGCCTCTTTGGATAAATACGCAAGATCGCCCGAATCGAGCCTGATACCGAGCGGCTTTTTACCCTCTGTTTTAAGCTCTTTAAAAACGCGAATTGCGTTAGGGACTCCGCTTTTTAAGGTGTTGTAAGTATCGACGAGCAAAAGCGCGGCGTTCGGATATATTTCGGCATAAGCCTTGAACGCTTCGTACTCCGAAGGGAAATTCATAACCCAGCTGTGCGAATGAGTGCCCGATATTTTTACGTCGAACAGTTGCCCCGCGAGCACGTTCGAAGTAGAACCGCACCCGCCGATTATAGCGGCGCGAGCGCCGTAAATCCCCGCGTCGGGACCTTGCGCGCGGCGCAGACCGAATTCCATAACCGAATTACCGCTAGCCGCGTGACAGATTTTAGCCGCCTTACTGGCAATCAGCGTTTGGTGATTCATTATGTTTAAAATAGCCGTTTCTATAAGCTGTGCCTGTACTATGGGGGCGCGTACCGTTAAAATGGGTTCGCCCGGGAATACGGGAGTTCCTTCGGGCACTGCGTATATATCTCCGGTAAATTTAAGATTTTTGAGATAATTTAAAAATCCTTCGTCAAAAATATTTTGCGAGCGAAGATATTCGATTTCCTCCTCTCCGAAGTTTAAATTCATAACGTAGTCGACGACCTGCTCTAGCCCCGCCGCTATCGAATAGGTTATGAGGTCGTTTTGGCGAAAGAATACGTCAAACACGGCGATTTGCTCGTGCCTGCCTTTTAAATAATAGCCGTTCATCATCGTAAGTTGATAAAGGTCGGTAAGTAGCGTAAGATTTCTTTTTTGCATTTTTTATTTCTCCGAACTAATTCGCGATTTTATTTTTTCTTAGTCGTTATCGCCGAAGTTATCCGCGTTTCCGCTAGAGTTTTCGCTGTCTTTATCGGTTTCGGCAGTTTCGGAATTTTCGGCGGTTTCTGTATTTTCGGCTGTTTCGTCGTCTAACGCGCCGCTTAATTTTAGCGCGAGTTCCTTGGCTTTAAGGTCGGCTTCCATTTGCGCGTTGAGTTTTCTGAGTATAAAATACACCCCGACCGAAGCCAAAACTATTATTATCGACTGCGTTTGCGAAGGAGAAAGCGCGCCGATGAACGAGCCGCGATAATCGGCGCGCACGAATTCGATTAAAAAGCGCCATACGCCGTAAGCCGCCATGTATATCGGAAGAGTATATTTGCAATCCTTTTTGAGCGCGAGATAAGAAAGGACCCCGAACAAAACGAACAAAAACACCGCCTCGAAAAGTTGAGTGGGATATACGGGCGTTCCGTCGTAGCCCGTATAAAGCGAGTTTACCGGGAAGCTTACGCCTAAAAACGAGAAAAATCCGCTAGCCTCTTTGCCGTAGCAGCAACCGCCGAAAAAGCAACCGATTCTGCCGAAAGCATGAGCCACGGTTATGCAACAAGGAGCAAAAACCACAAGCCGCGTTATTAAATAGTAATGTTTTTTTCTGAAAATGTAAGCGCCGATCAAAAAGCTTGCCGCCCCGACTATCAGCCCGCCGATAACGGTTATTCCGCCGTCTATGCTGAAAGTGGGATTACTTGCCCCGCTTTTAACTTGGTCGATATAATTATAAACGCCTTGCCAAACGGCGGCGCCGAAAAAGCCTATGGCTATGGCAACGACGCCGTTATAAAAGATAAAATCTATTTCGTCTTCGGAAAATCCTAAAAATTTGCCGTATTCGAACAACACAAAAAAACAGGCGAGCAAGCCTATTGCTATCATTACTCCGTAAAGATGAATTTCGGGTAATCCGAAAAGCGAAAATCCGGTTTTTAACATTTTTTATTTCTCCGATAATGCCAGCGAAAAAAACTTACACTTGGCTTTTAGCCTTTTCCCGCACTTTTGCCAAACTCTTTGATTTTACTGTTTTGCCGAGTTTTTGCCGTGCACGCGCACGCTCTCGCGACATTTATTTATTTTGTTTTTTTATAGTATAGCACAAGCCGTCGCTTTTTTCAAGGTTTTTTGCAAGCAATAATTCATTTTTAATTCGTTTTTAAGCCAGTTTTTAAATTGCGAGCACTTTTTTTAACGCACGACGCCCCGTTTTTATTTTTTTAAGACGTTTTTAATTTTCGAAAAAGCCGCAAAGTTCACGCAAAAAAACCGCGAATTTAACCGACCGTTTGAAGCGTAAAAAAATCAAAAAAGCCGCCTATAGGTCGATTAACGCTATATTCGGCTATTTGTTTTAAAATTTTTTAAGTAGTTTTTAAATAAATTATTACGCTTTTTTAGCGCCCGCCTCGCTCATAAAACCTAAGCTTATCAAAAGCGCGTCGTCGACTCTCGCCATCGTTTGCGGACTTAAAAGCCCGATTCGTTCTTTTAGTCTGCGCTTATCGAGCGTGCGTATTTGTTCCAAAAGTACCACGCTGTCTTTCGTTAAACCGTAATCGCAAGCTCTAAGCTCGATATGCGTAGGCAACCTCGCTTTGTTAAGTCTGCTCGTTACGGCGGCGGCTATAACGGTCGGACTATAGCGATTGCCAACGTCGTTTTGCACAACCAAAACGGGGCGAATTCCGCCCTGTTCGCTACCGACAACGGGGCTTAAATCGGCATAATAAAGCTCGCCGCGTTTTATAAAAAAACCGCTGTTGTTAATCAAAATAAAACCGCCCCCGTTATATAATATTCGGTCGCGCGCAATAACGCGAACGCTCCGAGCGCCTTAAAAACTATTCGTTCTTGCGCCCAAGCCGAATTATCCCCCGAGAGGCGGTTTTTTATTCTTTTTTAATTTTTATTTTTTTATTTTAATTAAAATTACTCGTTTATCTTTACAAAAAACGCCTTTTATCGCCAATCTCCCGCATTTTCGGAAATTTTGTTAAAGACAAACTCGATTATCAAGCACGATACCACCGAAACCAAAACCAGCGCGAGCATTTGCGAAATCTCGAAATACACTTTAGAAGTATTCAACATGTACCCGACCGAATTTGCAGTCTGAGCGAGCACTTCCGCCGCAACCATAAGCTTAAAATTAAGCGACAAACCGCCGCCTATAGCCTTAAAAAACGCAGGCGCGATTTGCGGAAACTCTATAAGCAAAAATACGCGTTTTTGATCGGCTCCGTCTACTTTTGCCGCCTCGACCGAGGTTTTATCGACGCCTTCGAACGCGCTTATCAAATGAGTGTAAGAGGTGGGAAGAACCACGAGCATAGTCACTATAATCGGTGCCACGCGCGAATTCGTCCAAAAAAGCAACAAGAGTATGATTGCGATCGTGGGAAGCGCCCTTAAGACTCCGATAAACGGCTCGATTACTTTGCCCGAAAGCGGAACACGAATTTTAAACAGCGCGAGCAAAAAACCTACCGAAAAAGATATCGAAAACGCGATAAAACTTCTTAAAATCGTTCCTAAAAAGGAGCGATAAAACTCAACTGTTTTAAGCAGCGAAAAAAGAGAGAGCAGCGTTTGGCTTACGCTAGGCAAAACGTATTCGCTCCCGACGGAAAAAGCGGCGGCGCTCCAGATAAGCAAAGCGACGGCAAGCGCGATTATCGGAAGCACGGCGCTTATAACGCTTTTTTTCATCGTTTTAGGCGAAGAAATCGTCCGCAGGGGCTTTAGCCGCCTTAGAATCTATCGCGATTATTTTATCCAAATAGTCTTTAACCGATTGTTTTGCCGCCGAAGAAGGTTCGAAATATATTTTACAGTTATCCACGACCGAAGCCGAAAGATTAGCCGCCGTAAAGCTCGGCGTTACTCCTTCCGAAAGCGCGCCGCTTATCGCATTTACGGCAAGCTCGGCGTTTTCTTTAACCCAATTTACGTCATCGCTAAAATACGAAGCCAAGTTATCAATTATAGTCTTATTCTCTTCGTAAACGCTGCTTTTAACCATCAAAACCGCTTGCGGATAAGCCGTTTTTTCGGAATCGTATAGCTGTTGAACGTCTAAACGAGTCCACTCTTTGTCCGAAGCCATCGACGTAAGCTTGGTTGCAGCCGGCTCGGGAAGAAGCCCTACCGAAAGCTGACCCATTTTAAGCATGGGAAGCATATTCGAAGCGTCGCTGAAATATTTAAACGTAATTTTGCCTTCCGTCGCAGTGTCGCCGACTAACACGTCGCCTAAAAGTCCGTTATCGGACAAAACGGCTTTTAACGTCAAATCGGGAACAAGCCCCTGCCCTATAACGCCTACGACTTTGCCTTTTAACGCATCGAGCGAATTACTACCGTCGCTCGACATTATATACAAATTACCGTGCGTAACTACGCCCGCCATTTTATAAGTATCTTTCGCGTACGCTTTATATAGTTTGGAAGCCGCGTTAACGGGCATTATGATTAAATCGGCAGTACCTTGTTGCATAAACGAAGCGATTTTATCCGAAGCAACGACTTTATAATCGAACACCGCGTTCATTCCGAAGGTTTCGCCGCCGTCGATAAACTTTGCTATCGAAAGAGCGGGCGCACCGTCGGGCGCGACGAAAGTAAAGCTTTTCCCCGTAGCGCCGTTCGGACCGTTCAAACCTTGCGAACCGCCGTCCGATTGCGAACCGTCGCCGCATCCTACCGAAAAAACAAGCGCGAAAGTAAGCGCTAAAACCAACATTCTTTTGAAAAGTTTCATAATTTTCTCCTTTGCTCGCAAACGGCGAGCGCGTTTTTTATTTTTGCTATTTTTTCGCGAATCTCGTACTTGCTTTTGTGCCTGTTTTTCTATGCAAACATCATTCGATTTTACATCAAAAGCGCGGCTATAGGTCGATTATCGGCACTTTCGCGTTTTTTGCCGCTTAAACGTTTTTCAAGCAAAGGCGTTATTCGACGTCTAAATCCGTCACGGCGGACTTAGCTTTTACTCGCGGCAAGCGACCGAGTTTGCCGGTAAGAGCGGAAATTTGTTCGGCAGTAGCCTTAACCGCAACGCTTATTACGTAAACGCCTTGAGAAATTTGCGGGATACCCATTCTGCCGATTATTATATCGCCGTATTCGGACAAAAGCGAATGCACCGACGACGCGATTTTTCTGTCGCCTTCGATTATTATTCCTATAACTCCGATTTTCATAACTATAGCTCCTTAAAAAGTATTACAAAACGTAAAAAAAGCAAAAGCAAATCGCCCGCCCGCAGTTCGGAAAAAAACCGAAAAACGAGGTGGCTTTTTAAAATTTCGCTTACCCGCCGAGGCGCTTAAATAAAAACGCCGCGTTGGTTGGGTGATTTATTTGTGACTATATATTAACATAAAAAATAAAAAATAGCAAACATTTTAAGCGCAAAAATCCTTTTACGCGCGCAAAAACTTGCAAAAAGGTAAAAAATAGTATATACTTTTATATTGAAAGTATAAAAACAGACGGAGGTCTTAAAATGCCACTCGTAACAACAAAAAACATGTTCAAGGCTGCGTATAAAGGAAACTTTGCAGTCGGAGCCTTCAACGTGAACAACATGGAAATAGTTCAAGGTATAACCGAAGCTTGCCGCGAAGAAAAAGCACCCGTAATTTTGCAAGTATCTAAGGGCGCGCGCGCTTACGCCAACCACACTTATTTGGTCAAATTGGTCGAAGCCGCCGTTTTAGAATGTCCCGAAATCCCCATCGCTTTACACTTAGACCACGGTCCCGATTTCGAGACATGCAAGGCTTGTATCGACGGCGGATTCACCTCGGTTATGATCGACGGTTCGGCTCACTCGTTCAAGGATAACATCGCGCTCACCCGCAAGGTCGTAGAATACGCTCACGACCACGGCGTAGTCGTAGAAGGCGAACTCGGAACGCTTGCCGGTATCGAAGACGACGTTCAAGTCGAACACGGTGCCGAATCTTACACTCGTCCCGAAGAAGTCGAAGAATTCGTTCACGAAACAGGCGTCGATTCTTTGGCAATCGCAATCGGAACTTCGCACGGTGCTTACAAATTCAAGCCCGAACAATGCACCAGAAACGCCCAAGGCATTTTAGTACCTCCTGCACTCCGCTTCGACATTTTGGAAGAAGTTTCTAAGCGTTTGCCCGATTTCCCGATAGTTCTTCACGGTTCCTCTTCCGTTCCGCAAGACTACGTTAAGATGATTAACGACTTCGGCGGCAAGATGCCCGACGCGATAGGCGTTCCCGAAGAAGAACTTCGCCACGCAGCTCAACTTTCGGTTTGCAAAATCAATATCGACTCGGATATTCGTCTTGCATTAACCGGAACCGTCCGCAAATTCTTTGCCGAAAACCCCTCTAAGTTCGACCCGCGCGAATACTTAAAACCCGCAAGAGCCAACGTTAAAGAAATGGTTCGCCATAAACTTATCAATGTTTTAGGCTGTGCAGGCAAAGCCGGCGATTGCTTATAATCAACAACGATTAAACTCTAAAACTGTTTTTTAGTTAATTTTTTAACAAAAAACTATCTTTAATTACATAAAACAACCGCAAAAAGCCTTTCTTATTTTTTAAGGAAGGTTTTTTTATTTTAAAAGCAAGCAATGCGATTAAGGCTTTATCAATGCGGCTCTCTAACGGCTAAGAAGCTGTCAACGCAGTTGACTGATGGGTTGTCGCATTTTTAACACCGTCATTCCGAGTAAGCGAGTTTACGAGCGCATCGAGAAATCTCGACTGATTGATTAAAAGCGTATAATTCCAACGAGATCCCTCGACTATGCCGCAAGCTTTATTTTTCATTCTACCGATTAGAGTAAAAAATCAAATGGTATTTTGGCATACTAAAATAAAAGCTACCGCAAGTTTTTTTGCAACCTGCAGTAGCCTTTTTATTACAATTTTGTTCCGCATTCGCCGCAGAACTTTTGGGAAACATCCCAAACCTTGCCGCAAGTCGGACATTTTTTCTCCATTTTCGCACCACACTCGCCACAGAATTTTTGACCGAGCGGAACGGGACTCGAACAATTCGGACAAACCGCCATATCGCTTGAATGAGAAGCATTATTGACAGAGTCGTGTTTTTCGCCATCGGACATTACTTCTCTAAAAGAACCGATCATTTCCTTTGCCGCAGAAAGTCCGACGCCTAATCCGACGCCGGTAGAAATAGCCGGATTAGACGGATTATCCGCAAGTTTGTCTAGCAAATCTAATTTTCTTTCTTGCGTATATACGTGTTCGCCTAATGCATATTTTTCTTTCATTCTTCTTAAACTCTCGTACTCGGAAGCCGGCGGAGAAATCGTTTCGATGCACAAATTGGTTATCTCAATTCCGTACCGTTCAAATTCCCTAGCAATCGATTCGTTGCACTCCTTGGACAAATCCGTAAGGTATGCGGTCACGTCGAGGAATGAAATTTTCCCTTTTATCATAAAGGAAGAAATCGTTGATTTTATGTATGAAATCAACATACTGTTAAAGTACGAATTCACAAACGAATGCGAAAATATCGAATTAGAGGGAGCAGAACCGACCAATTCGCTAACAAACAAGCCCGAATTTGTAATTCTGATTCCATATTTACCGTGCGCCCTAATCGAAACGATAATTCCGTACTTAGGATCTTCTAACTGAAACGGCGTTGCCGTCCCCCAGGTCATATCCAACTTCGAAGACTTGTTTATGAAAAACACTTCCGCCGTAAACGGATTTTTCCCTCCGAAAGGAATTTTTACAAACTTATTCAAAATCGGAAGATTTCCGGTTTGTAAGGTATGAGTACCGGAACCGAACACGTCGCAAATCTCTCCGCCTTTAATAAATATCGCCTCTTGGCTCGGATTAACAATTAATTGAGAACCGAGCGTAAATTGTTCCCCCGGATACTTATAAGCAACCCATGCCTTTCCGTCGGGAAAACCGTCAAATTTAATTACGTCAACTATTGCCATTTTATCACTCCTACTTATGCTTTTTGATCGTTAGATTCGTATATCGAATCGAATTCACTACGTTTTATCTCGATTTGTTCAACCGTTAATTCCGAATTTGCTACGTATTCGTTAAGCATTTTTTCCGCCTTCTTTTCGCGCTCGGTAGTTACGGTTATAAACTCTTTGTCGTTATCTAAACGCATCGAAATACGATAACAATTTTTTTCTAAACGCGGCGTTTCCTTTGAGTTTGCAACATATTTATATAAGTTTACAAGTATTACAATCCCAATAAGAATGCCGAAAACGATAAAAAATATTTTAAAGAAATCATTCGTATCGCCGTTACTTATAGCTATAAATGCTATCACCGCATAAGAAGGAATTGCCCAAATTAAAACTTGAAGAATAAAAACAAAGATATTGTTTCGATAAAATCTTCCTTTGCTGTCTTTAAAAGCCCTTAGAGCCTCGGCTTCTTCTCTATAGTCTTTCCATTGATCCGCCGCCTTGCTTTTTTTCGAGCGCTTTAACGTGGCAACCGTGCTTTCCATATGCGATTTACAATCGTCGTAAGCAAGACTGCGCTTCTTTTCGCTAACCGCAAGTTCTATCTTTTTAGCGGTTTTTTCGTACATCATGCTTTCTTCCGGTATCGAGAACTTTATCGCATTTTGATATTCCTCGGAATCCATGATGGTTACCGCATTTTCCAAACATTTATCAAACAACTCGTTTGAATTACATGCTTGATTTTTTGCAAGAAGCTTTATCCACCAAATGCCGCCGTCATGTTCATCGTGCTGGATATACTTATCGCACCACAATTGACATTTTTCAAAATCTTTGCTCTCCAATGCGGCGTTCGTAAGTTTTTTGAAGTTGACTATACGTTTTGAAAGAGTATCTTCGTAAATTTTCTTTTCTTCGTCATTTGCAAATTGAAGAGCATTTTTCAACCTTGCGTCGTCCGTCCAATCGTCGGAGGTGCAATTTATAAGCTCGTTATTGGTAGCGCATTGATACGATGCCAACAACGATCCCCAATATGCACGCGCGTATTGAGGATCGACGTCAAGAACTTTTTCATAATAAACGACGGCTTTATAAAATTCTCTATTTCCGAGGAACACCATTGCTCGAGAATACAAGCTGTCCTTAGATATCGGCGCGCCGTTATTTATATCGTCATTCTTTTCGTCTTTACGAAGAAGTTTTTTTACTCCGTCGCATAAATCGAGCATAAATCCTATGCGCGACATATCCAAAGCCTGAATCGACATGAATTCTTCGGGAAGCTGATATGCAGACATATCTTTGTACGCCGGGATTAAATGCTTATCGTCGCTATCTTTCATAAAATCGAGATAACGACTCCACTCGTTTTTCACCCACGTTGCCTCGAAATATTCGGGCTTTGTTCCCATAACAATCATAACTTTTGCACTGTTGAGTGCAGAATAAATTATGGGTTCGTAGCTTGAGCCGACCTTTCCTTCGAGCGTTTTCCGCGCAAAGAAAGTCTTAATTTTCATTCTGGTCAATTCGTTATATAACTCTTGAGCCAAAACGCTGTCGACGGTTCTCTCGCCGCTATCGTCGGTTTCTTTGTAGCAAATAAAGACCTCGTACTTCTCTTGAGTATCGGACATACTCAAAATTGCTTTTTGAATCTGATCTATTCGCTGAGCATTCTCGCGATATACATTACGTTTTTCTTCATCGGCATAGTTAAGCGCCGATTTGAAGTCCGGATCCAAAAGAATAGACGTGCGACTTGCTCTATGACATGTCGGAATTCTGCTATGCGTTTTCGGATCTTCAACGAATTCGATACCGTATCTGCACAAGACCAATCCCCAAAGAGCGTCGGCATCTTCACAGTTGTCTGCCAATATCGATTCGTATACGCTGATAGCCTTATCAAAATTACAAGTTTGTCTTAAATAGTTAGCGCGGTTAAAAAGATTGCCCTTTTTTTCGATCTCTTTCGGAATCGTAAAAGTCGAACCGCAATACTTACATACACCGACCGATTTGTCGGGCGATATTTCAAGCTCGCCGCAACACATCTCACATTGCAAAAGTGCCATATTTATTTATCTCCTTCGGTTTTTCTATACATCGTATAACGGTGCCTGTAAATAACGTTGTAAATTTTCCACGGCAAAGACGTTACGATAATCAATACTATGCAAAACAACATTGTAACGATCACGTTAGCATAGTTTACTTGAACTACAAGACGACAATGTTCCGTCGCTTCGCAAAGAAAATGCAAACAAATAGTCGTCGCCAACGAAAAAATAGAAACTACAAGCATAGAAGTCGCAACTTTTTTACAAGCCTGTAAGTTGTAATATTGCATATAATTTTTACCGACCAAACCGTATACCAGCCAACCGAGCAAAGATAATGCAACGTAAGGCAATACGTTAGCTACAGCAATAGAAACGAACTGTAAAAACGTTACTATTATCATTATTCCGTCCGTGCCGATTTCGTTAAAACTTACAGTCTTCCCGTATGCAAAAAACAAGCCGTCGAATCCGCCGGTCAATTCTGCGTTTGTTTTATAGTTTACCACGGATTCTAAATATTTATATATGTTTAAATCGGACAAATCGAATTTTACCGAGTCGTTAATCGTATATGTGGCAAAATTCCCCACGCCCTGCGAAAACATAATTATCGCAAGAACAATAGCGCCGCAACTAAAAATAAGCGGACAAATTCTCGATCCGAAATCTTTAACGAAAAGACGAACGAATGCATATACAAGAGTTAAAATAACAAGTACTCTAAGAATCGGATTAAACGTAAAATCCGAAATTAACAAATCGTGCTCGTAAAACAATCTTGTTATAAACATCGAAAAAACATAAAACGCAAAAAGCGTCGAAACTGTTTCGAAACGCGTTTCTCGATCCCTGTTTATCAACGAAGAAATGCTCTTGACTATGTTAGAAACCAAGACAATGATAAACAAAAGCATAAGGACTATAACGCTGATATTGACAACGTCGAATGTTTTGATCGCTTCCCAATAGTTTAAATATGTATTTTTTATAGACAAACCCCAAAATACTATTTGAAGTATACACAATATCGTAATTATCGCCTTTAAAGAAAATAAAATAATGTTACATACTTTAGCGGTAAAAATATTGTTTTGAGCAAATAAAAGAATATCTTTTACAGACAATTTCTTTTCCGGTTCAGCCACTTGACCCGCGGCTTGTTCGTAAATAGGCGCGCCGTTCTCCGCGTTATCGCTTTCGACTTGCGCTACGGGATTATCGACAATCGCTTCACTGGATGCTACAGTCTCATCTTCAGGTTCGACTGTAGCATTTATAACTTCTTCACTCATATCTTATCTCCTTACTTTTTTAACGTTGCATCGCGAAGAACGTTTTTTTGTTTTAATGCCGTTATACAATTCGACACTTTTTTTGCGGTATCATCAGACTCGAAGGCAAGTTCGGCTTGCAATTCGTCAATCAACCGACACATTTCTTCCTCTAAGGCTATAACGTTAGCGTTGTCGGAAATTCCGAAAGCTTTACTGTATCTCAAGGATTCTACGACTATTTTTAGATCGTCGATTACGCTTCTGCCAAATACGGAAGACTTATTTTTTAACGTCATCAAAACGTTTTCAAGCATCTTCTGCGGCTCTTTGCCGACATATTTCACGTTCTCGTTTATTTTTACTTTCGGATTATGTATTTCCCTTGCCATAAAAAACAACGACACGATGAAAGCTCCCAAAAGTATATATTGCAAAATAACGAGCAAATAAACCACGACTACGGGGGTCAATATGTTACTAGCATCCCGCAAAAACTCGACAATGTGATTTACGTCAGCCAATATCCAATCGAAGAACGAAATAGTTCGACCGTATATCGCCGGAATAAGCAACAGATAAAAGCCGATATATAGCAAAAGCAAAATCGGAGGCATTCCGAAAATTAACAATTTGCGAACGTTTATCGTCGCTTTGTTTTTAACTTCATTTTCGCTCAAACTGCCTTCGTTTGCATCATCGCCGTTATTGATAACAACCATTTTATACGGCGATTTTGCGTTGTTTTTAATTTTACTACCCTCAAATCCGTCGTCTTTACGAGTATTTGCAACCGCGTTCGGCTGTTCTGCAAATGTTTCGACCGAATTGCGATTATCTGCCGACTTATCCCCTTCTTCGGAAGAGGAGTATCCGATTTCGGCATATCCGTCGGTTGATTGTTTCATTGACAACTCAATAGAATTATCGTTTACATTTTTTGCTTCGTTTTTCATCGACACCTCACAAGCAATAAACGCCAACCCATCATCACTCAGATTTATCATTCGAAAATTCGAATTGCATCTGTAGGCATTATCGCTTACAAATAATATTTTTTAATTTTGCATATAAAATCAACGATTCGACAACTAGCCTTGCATTCTTTTCTTAAATACAATGCGCCGATTTAGTTTGTTATATAAAAGCCATAGGCACAATATAACACAGCGAAAAAAGATGATTTCTATCAAAATTATAAGTATTATAGCATGTCTATCGACAAAAAGTCAAACGCTTTCGACAAAAAATGCAAATATTTACTGTTTTTTTATTAAAAATAATAGCAAAGCCATTTCTCCTCGTCATTCCGAGCACGCACTTTTTACGTGCGCAAGTTTTACAAGTCATTCTGAGCGGAGAGGCGCAAGCCTCGCAGTCGGGATAAAAATCTTGTTTGATTACTTACAGATAACTCAAGCGAGATCCCTCGACTACGCTCGGGATGACATGTTAAAAAATGTTGCTCGGGATGACGTGTAATAATGCGCAAGCAATGCTACCTATCATAAAAGAAAAAGAGCGTTGAAAAGTTTTCAACAACCCGCAACGCTCTTTTTCAATTATATTAAATTTTCGTTATTTGCTATATCGTCCGCCAATAAAAAAACTTCATACAACGGTATCGTCAATATATCGTTTTCCGCATTGTATCCGAAATTATTCGAAGATATTTTTATCGCCGTCGATTTCGGATTAGTTTTTCTAAAAGACTCCAACGAATTCATCTTTCCGTTTCCGCGCTTTACGTCTATCGGCAATATTTTCCCGTT
>CAYVKZ010000029.1:0-23309 GCA_964452295.1 uncultured Acidiphilium sp. | reverse complement strand
GCCCGAATTTGCGGAACATTCTGTCCAAAATAAAGGCGATACGCGCCATATATCCGGAATCTTCCAAAATGGAGAAGAATAAGAATAAGACCAAAATCGGGGGGAGGAAGGAAAGGACCGCGCTTATACCTTCGATTATACCGTCGTTGATAAGTCCGATAGCCCAATCCGCCATTCCGCTACCTTCCACTAAGCCCGAAATCCAACCGAAAACTTCGCCTACGATAACTTCGTTCCAAAGGTTATTAACCCATATTCCGGGCGAGAACACGGTGCCGTCGTAAAAACAAGAAAGCAGTTTTACGCCGAAGTTTATCGGTTCGTCGTCAACGATAAACCCCAAGTCTTCGAGCGATGGCATTTCGAATATCGAGCCGAGCCATAAAAGGTTTTCGGAAAAAGTTAAGTGGAATATTCCGAATAAAATAACCAAGAAGATGGGAATACCCCAGATTTTATGGGTTAAAACTCTGTCTGCCTTGTCCGAGGGGGACATTTTGAATTTGTCGGTGTTTTTGCGGGTTATTACGGGCGCGAAATATTTGGATATGTATTTATAGCGCGCGTCCGCAACCAAGGCTTCGAAGTCGCTGCCGAAGATAGAATCGTTAAAAGTTTTTTTGAACGCTTCCACCATACCTATGGCTTCTTTATGCATTTTAACTTCGATCTCGTCGCCTTCTACGAGTTTCGTCGCGTGGAAGAGCGGGCTTTGAACTTTTTGCCCCTCTAAAGCTATTTTTACGTCGCCTATAAGATGCGAAAGGGCTGTGTCTTCCAAAACGGTTGCGCCTTTGCGCGGTTTTTTACTTTCGGAATAGGCGGCGTCCATAAGTTCTTTAAGCCCCGTTTCTTTAAGCGCGGATATTTTTACTACCGGCACGCCCAAACGTTGTTCTAAAAGTTTGGCGTCGATTTTATCGCCTTGTTTTTCTACCGCGTCCATCATGTTGAGAGCGATTACCATAGGCACGTCTATTTCCATCAGCTGAGTGGTGAGATATAAGTTGCGCTCTAAGTTGGTCGCGTCTACTATGTTTATCACGCAGTCCGGCTTTTCGTCGAGCACGTAATTACGCGCGATTACTTCTTCGGGGGTGTAGGGCGAAAGCGAATATATGCCCGGAAGGTCGATTACGGCAATGGGTTCGGGACATTTTTTATAAACGCCGTCGCGCTTGTCTACCGTAACGCCGGGCCAGTTGCCCACGTGCGCCGTAGAGCCGGTTAAGCTGTTAAAAAGCGTTGTTTTTCCGCAGTTCGGGTTGCCCGCTAAAGCAAATCTTTTCATTTGATTACCTCCAGCGAAACGCATAAAGCTTCGGTTTTTCTTAACGTGAGTTCGTATCCGCGAACGGTTATTTCGATAGGATCGCCGAGGGGCGCTTTTTTGCGCATGTAAATTTCGGCTCCGGGGGTTATGCCCATATCGAATAGGCGCCTTTTGATTTTGCCTTCGCCGCTTACCGATTTAACGTAGCCCTTTTCGCCTATTACGAATTCGTCTAACGTTTTTTGCATAGGTGTTTTTCTCCTTATATTTATTTGAATTGATAACTTTTTTTAAATTTAAGCGTTTTTGCGCTTACGCAACGAAAATTTTGGTCGAAAGATCGCCGTCTAAGGCTACTTTGGCTTCTTTTATTTTGCAAACCACGTCGCGTCCGCTCGAGTTTAAAACCATAATTTCGCCGTTTATGGTTATTCCTAAGCTTTCTAAATGTTTTTTAAGCTTGTCGTCGGCGGCTATTCTTACTATTCTTAATTTTTTGTTTACGGGAGCTATTATTAACGGCATGTCCTTTCTCCTTCGGCGCGCGTAAGTAGTAAATAATATGTTTCGCGCCGCCTCAATATGAAACTTATTTCATATTCGCGTCTTATATTATCACTTTTTATATCGCTTGTCAAGCAAAAATATGAATGTTTTTTCATGTTTTTGTATTTTTTTCGTTGCTTTTTTTTCCGTTTTGCTTTAAAATATAATAAAACGTTTATGTTATAGAATATTGATAGCGCGCGCGAGGTGCTTTGCGCGTGTAAAAATGCGTATTAAAAAATAATTTTTGCGAAAAGCTAAGAGGAAAAATGAAAAAATGAAAAACGACGTGCGCGAGCCTAAGCAAGAACGCTCAATCGAAAAAAAGAACAAAATAATCAAAGCGGGCTACGAATTATTTTCCGAGGCGGGATATTACGGAACAAACACGCAAGAAATAGCAAAAAGGGCGGGCGTTTCCACCGGCATAGTATACGGATATTTCAAGGATAAGCGCGATATTTTAATTTGCGTTTTAAATATTTATATCGAAACGGCGTTTAAGCAAGTGTTAGATATTATGGAAGAAATGCGCGCTCCTTTAGATTATAAAAAAACGGCGGCTTCCGTGATAGACAAAACTATCGAAATGCACACCGAAAACGCGAAATTGCACAACGCGCTCCATTCGCTTTCGGCTACGGACGAGCTCGTGCAGAACGAGTTTATCGCCTTGGAAACGCGCATAACCGAAAGAATTTCTTGTAGATTAAAACAGCTTGGCGCATCGGGTGAAAATTTAATCGAAAAAGTTCACGTTGCCATGAATTTGGTGCAATCTTTCGCGCACGAATACGTATTCGATAACCACGAATATATAAATTACGCCGATATGCGCGGAATAGTCGTTAGCGCGGTGGCTGGCTTGTTTTAAGTGCGGCGATCGATTCGGAGCGGTCGTTTTGTCGTAGCGGATGATTGCGTAAAAGCGCTGTTTTAAATCTCGAACGAATGGAAAATAAACGAATGGAAAATATTTTAAAAAAAGCAAAATGGGTTGCGTGCGACGAAAAATTCTCGGCACCGATTGTAACCAAAAAATTCATAGCGAAAAGCACCCAGACCGCAAAACTCTATATTTTCGGGCTCGGCTATTACGAAGCGTTTTTTAACGGCGTTCGCGTTGGGGAAGATTTTTTTAAACCCACAATTTCCGATTACGCAAAGCGAGATTATTCGCAGTTTTATTATCCTTCGGCGGATATAACGACTCAGCGCGTTTATTATAACGTTTACGAATTACGCGTAAAAGAGGGCGAAAACACTCTCTCGGTTTTGCTCGGTAACGGTTTTTTTAGGCAAAAATTACGTTTAAACGAAGGGCGCGTTTACTTCGGGGAGCGATTGGTTTTGGCATACGCCGTCGATTTGAAAGAGGGACCCGTGTTTACCGACGGAACCGAACTTTGTGCCGAAAGTTTTATTACTTTTAATAACGTTTTTTACGGCGAAACGCATGATTATTCGGGTTGGAGCGAAAACCCGTTTTTATTTGACGAGTTTAAAAATTCGGTTCGCGTGTCTGTAATCGAACCTACGGCGCGTTTAACCGAACAAAAATGTCCTAACGAGAGAATAGAGCGAATCATAAAGCCAAGGCTCTTGCTTAAAAAAGAAAATAAAGCGATTTACGACGTAGGCGAAAACATAACGGGGTTCGTGAGGGTGCGTCCTCGCTCGCAAACGATTACTATAACGCATGCCGAGGTTTTTGACGGCGAACGGCTTGATTATTTTTCGGCAGGCGGCGAAAACCAAATACAAAAAACTCAATATAAAAACGCCGTCGGCAGGCTTGTTCATCCGTGGTTTCATTGGAGCGGGTTTCGTTATTTCGATATCGAAGGCGATTTTTCGGAAGATTCCCTCGAGGTTGTCGTCGTTCATACGGTGGCGGAACCTCGTTTGAGTTTTAAATGCGGAAGCGAAGTTTTAAATTGGCTGTTCGAAGCTTACGTAAGAACTCAAAAAAGCGCGTTACACGGCGGAATAACTATGGATTGCCCGCACAGAGAGAGGCTCGGCTACACCGGTGACGGGCAACTTGTGGCAGAAAGCGCCATGTTGACGCTTAATTGCAAAAGCATTTTTGAAAAATGGATACAGGATATAGCCGATTGTCAGGATAAAATCGGCGGGCACGTTCAGCATACCGCGCCTTTTATGGGCGGGGGAGGGGGACCCGGCGGCTGGGGCTCTGCCGTCGTTATCGTCCCTTATGCGCATTATAAATTGTTCGGCGATAGAAAAATATTGCGGAAGTATTTCGATAATATGCTGGCTTGGCTCGCTTGCATGCGCGATTTTTGCGAAAACGGACTCGTCGTGCGAGAATGCGAGGGCGGTTGGTGTTTGGGCGATTGGTGTGCTCCGCAAAAAATCGAAATTCCCGAACCGCTCGTTAATACTTTTTATTACGTTCGTTGCATGGAAATCGCGATTGAAATTTCAAAAATTTTAAATATACCTTTAAAAAACGATTATCGCGAACTTATTTCGGAAAGTAAAAACGCTATAAAAAAGGCTTATTATGACGAAAACGACGGAGAATTTTGTAAAAACGTGCAAGGTGCCAACGTTTTTGCTTTGCTTCTCGGTTTGGGGGACGAAAGAACTAAGTCGAAAACGCTAAAAAAATACAAAGCGAAAAAGGTTTTCGATACCGGGATTATGGGAACGGATTTGCTTTGCGAGTGGCTTGTAAAAGAAGGAGAATATCAGCTGTTGTTCGATTTGCTTACGACGGAAGAATTCCCCTCTTTCGGATATATGCGCCTAAACGGAGCAACGACGCTTTGGGAAGGCTGGCGAAACGAGGGCTCGCTTTCTCATCCGATGCTCGGCAGTTGTATAAAATATATCGTTTACGGCGTTTTAGGTTTAAAAGCCGACGCGGGTTTTCGCAATATTAGTTTAAAGCCCGAGTTCATCGACGGAATCGGGTTCGTCGAGGCGGAGTTGCGTTTAAACGGGGGTGTTTTAAAACTTCGTTACGATTATAAAAACGGGCAGGTTTTTAAGTGCGTTCGCACCGAGGGAACCGTCGGGGCGAAAGTGAATTGATTTTATTTCTTCTTTTGCCGAAAGTGCCGATAATCGACCTATAGGCGGGCTTTTTGTTAAAAAAACCATTATTTTCGAGGCGGTTGAAAAAAGCCGATATAATTGTGCAAGCGAGGCAATCGAATCCCGAAGGTGCGGAACGGGATGAATTCTTGAAAACCTTGATAGAAACGATTGATTTATACCGAAAATTGTGTTATACTACTTAGACTATTCAATTATCATCGCGCGCGCACGTGTCGGTGAATAAAGGCGTCGCGATTGATAACTTAAAAACAGGAAGGTGATGCGAATGTTATTCGGGAAATACATAAACAAATACTATTTAAAATACGGTTGGCTGTTGCTGCTCGGCGTGGCGGCGCTTTTTTTAGTCGACTATTTTCAGCTTAAAGTGCCCGAATTTTATCGTTACGTTATTGACGGAATAAACGAGGGAAAAGTCGTAATCGACGGAGTAACGCATTCGTTCGATTTGAATTTCTTGTTTCAATATGTGTGCAATCCGCTTTTAATCGTTATAGCGGTGATGGTTTGCGGACGCTTTTTGTGGAGAACTTGCTTTTTTAACTCCGCGATTTGGGTGGAAACCGACCTCCGCAAAAAAATGTTCGACCGTTGTAAAAATTTGTCGCAAGAATATTATTCGCGCAATAAAGTCGGTAATCTTATGTCCCTTTTTACAAACGATATCGACACGATTAACGAGTGCTTCGGCTGGGGCGTTTTAATGCTCGGCGACGTAGTTATGCTCGGCGGTTTATCGCTTACGAAAATGGCGAAAATGGACCTTCGTTTAACGCTTTTGTCGCTTATTCCGCTCGGTCTTATGCTCGCGACGGGCATAGTCTTAAGCAAATACATGATGAAAAAGTGGGAAGAACGTCAAGAGGCGTACTCCGCTCTTTCCGATTTTTCGCAGGAAGGTTTTTCGGGAATAGCCGTTATTAAAGCTTTCGTTAAAGAATTTAAAGAGCTCGCGGCTTTCAAGCGCCTTAATCGCAATAACGAAAACGCAAACGTAACCTACGTTAAATATTCGATGCTCGTAAATATTTTCGTAACGCTGTTCGTAGAGGCGGTAACTTGCGTTATTTTGGGATACGGCGGTTATTTGGTTTATGTAAAAACCTTTTCCGCGGGCGAACTTATCGAATTTATCGGCTATTTTAACTCTACTATATGGCCCATCATGGCGATAAGCGACCTTATCGAAATGACCTCGCGCGGGCGCGGCTCTTTAAAGCGCATAAGCGAACTTTTAGATAACGAACCTACCGTGGTCGACGCTCCTACCGCGGAGGACGCGGGCGTTATCAAAGGCGATATCGAATTTAAAGGGCTTACTTTTGCTTATCCCGGCGGCGACTACGAGGTCTTAAAGGACGTAAGTTTTAAAATAAACGCCGGCGAAAGCGTAGGCATCATAGGCAAAACGGGTTGCGGAAAAACAACTATAGTAGACCTTATTTTGCGCGTTTACGACGTACCGCGCGGCACCGTGTTCATCGACGGCACCGACGTTTTGGATATGACCATTAAATCCGTGCGCGATAATATTGCCTACGTGCCGCAAGATAACTTTTTATTCAGCGACACCATCGCTAACAATATCGCGTTTGCGGGCGATGATTCGCAAGAAAGCGTTGAAAATTCGGCTCGACTTGCAGACGTTCACTCTAATATTTCCGAATTTCCAGAAGGATACAAAACCGTGCTCGGCGAGCGTGGCGTAACCGTTTCGGGCGGACAAAAACAGCGTATTTCGATAGCGCGCGCCATCAATAAAAACGCGCCCGCGCTCATTTTAGACGACTCCGTTTCGGCAGTCGACTCTAAAACCGAAAGCGCCATACTTAACAACCTTGCCGAAAATCGCAAGGGCAGAACGACTATTTTAATAGCGCATAGAATTTCTACCGTAGAAGGCTTCGACAAAATCATTTATATGGACGAGGGCAGAATTGTCGACGTCGGCAAGCACGAAGAGTTGCTTGACCGTTGCGAACAATATAAAAAGGCGGTCGAATTGCAAAAAATCGAAAAGGAGGGCGAAGGTTTAAATGCGTGAGTATTATCCACTATTGATAATAGGCGGCTTTCTGGGGCTCGTGAGCGCGATTTTTATTCTAGCGTACGCGCTGATTAAAGATAAAAAAGAAGCGTTCGGATTCGAGCGCAATATGAAGGACGGCGAAATAATTCGCAGACTTTTAAAATATGCCAAGCCCTACTATAAAAGCTTTTTGCTCGTTTTTGTGCTCATGCTGTTTTCGATATCCAACTCGATAATCTCGCCGCTTTTGGTGGGCGATATCGAGGGGACGATTAAAGGAGAATTCGAGCTGAATTCTTTGTTTTTGCGCGTGGGCATTTACGCTGCGGTTGTCGGAATTTCGCTGGTAGCTTCTTATTTTCAGGCTATGATACTTCAGCGCACCGGGCAAAAAATAGTTTCCGCCATTCGCGAAAGCTTGTTTTTGCATGTCGAAAATCTGTCGCACGAACAACTTAACAATATACCCGTCGGCAAGCTCGTTACGCGCGTTACCAACGACGTCGAAGGTATTTCGCGCGTGTTTACCAACAGTATCGTAAACCTTGCAAAAAACTGCTTTATTTTAATAGGCGTGGTTATCGCGATGTTCTCGCTTAACTACGCGCTTACCTTGGTTGTTTTGTGTTTCGCACCCTTTATCGTGCTTTTTACGCTGATTTTTCGCAAGTTTTCGCGTAGGGCGTATCGCAAAGTCAAAGAAGGAACTACAGATATTAACACCTTTTTATCCGAAAATCTTTCGGGCGTTAAAGTAACGCAGATTTTTAACCGCGAAGATAAAAAATTCGAAGAATTCTGTGAGAAAAACAAACGCTTAGGCAAAGCCAAATCGCGTGAAATGTTCGTGTTTTCGGTGTTTAGACCGCTGGTTTATATGCTTTATATATCGTCGGTTTTGTTCTTGCTGTTTTTGGGCGGCAAGGGATATATCGACGGCGGCGAGTTTATGGGCACCGCTATAACCAGCGAAATCATCGTTACGTTTTATATGTATTTATCCACCTTTTTCAATCCCATTCAAAACTTGGCGGAGCAGTTTAACTGGTTGCAATCGGCGTTCGCTTCGGCAGAAAAGGTATTTTCGCTGTTCGACATGCAACCCGTTATTGCCGACGCCGAAGACGCTATCGAGCTCGAAACGATGCGCGGCGATATCGAGTTTAAAGACGTATGGTTTTCTTACGTCCCCGACGAGTGGGTTTTAAAAGGAGTAAGTTTTAAAATCAGCGCGGGGCAAACGGTTGCGTTCGTCGGCTCTACCGGGTCGGGGAAAACCACCATAATGTCGCTTATTTGCCGCAATTACGATATTCAAAAGGGCGAAATTTTAATCGACGGCATAAACGTTAAAAAAATCAAACTCGCGTCGCTCCGCAAACATTTCGGGCAAATGCTTCAAGACGTGTTCTTGTTTTCGGGTACGGTGCGTAGTAATATTTGCATGCTCGGCGACGAGTTTACCGACGAGGAAGTTATGGGCGCTTGTCGCTACGTAAACGCCGACGGACTTATCGCCAAGCTCAAAAACGGTTTGGACGAAGAAGTTCGCGAGCGCGGCAATAACTTCTCTGCGGGGGAACGTCAGCTTTTGTCATTTGCTCGCGCGGTTATCCACCGCCCCGAGGTCATGATTTTAGACGAAGCAACCGCCAATATCGATACCGAAACCGAGCGGTTAATTCAAGATTCGCTTGAAAAAATGATGAATATCGGCACGATGCTCGTCGTCGCGCACAGACTTTCCACCATCCGCAAAGCGGATAACATAATCGTTCTTTCGCACGGCGAAATCATCGAGCAAGGTTCGCACGACGAGCTTATCGAAAAGCAGGGCAGATATTACGGACTTTACATGCTCCAATATCACCGCGACCGTATTGCCAACGCTTAAAAAAAACGGCGTAAATCAATAGAATTTTAAAAGGACTTGAGTGGATTTGTCTTAAAAACTCTCAAGCCTTTTTTGTTCGCGAAAATTTATTTTCAATTTATTGTTTTTACGAAAAAAACCTTTCAAAATGCGGTAAAAAAGCTTGCAAAAATCGGGTAAAATATGGTATTATAGTATATCATAGGTTTTTTATTTAAAAAATAACGGTTATCTCGTGAAGGGGGGAATTATGGCGAACGAACGCGAACTTGAAAAAAGATTTAACGGCATACGAGCTAAAAAAGCAAGCGAATTTTTCGCCGTTTCGGAATATAAAAAAAATTACACCGGTCGGTTAAGCGACAACGGTTTTTTCGAACTGCCTCTAAACTACGTTAACAAATACAACCTAGACCGCGGGGATTTTCCTCCGTTGGAGCCCGAAGAGGCGCTTTTAAAATGTCGGCGCGAGCTGGGGCGGGTAGATATCGAATATATCGCGTCGCTGTGTTTGATGTCTTTAAAGGATACGATTTTAAGTTTAGAAGGCAAAATCTACCGCGATTGCAGTTTGGAAGGCGGCGAATTTTATAAAAATTACGTAACCGCCGAGGAGTATTTTTCGGGCAATCTCGCTAAAAAATATCAATGCGCCTTAAACGAAAGCAAACGCTTCGGCGGCGTTTACGATAAAAACCTTAAGGCGCTTTTAGAGGTTATGCCTAGTCAACCAGATCCCGAAAAGGTCTATTTCGGTTTGGGCTCGCCTTGGATTCCGCCCGATTACGTTGCGGATTTCGTGCAATATCTTTATCGCATATCTTTGGTCAGAAACAAGCGAATTTGCGAGGTTTTTTACGAGCGTACTCTTCATCGCTACGTCGTTATTTTAAACGTGGACGTGCGTTCTACGGTGCTTTCGGTCAAAACGTACGGAACCGAGCGCATGGATATGTTCAAAATCCTTGATAAAACCTTAAACCACGACCAAATTCATATAACCGACCTAATAGACGAAGGAACTAAAACCGTTAGGCGCATAAACCGCGAACAAACGCTTATGTCCGAAGAGCGACGCACTAAGCTGAAACAAGCCTTTTCGAAATGGCTCGAAACGCTTCCGACCGAAAGAATTCAGAAGCTTTACGATATTTATTACGAGCGTTTCGCTTGCATGAAAGACCGCTTGTATTGCGGCGATTATCTCGATTTTTCGGATATGCACGGCACTACGTTGTACGACTATCAAAAAAATGCCGTCGCGCGGATAATCGAAAGCAAAACGACTTTGCTTGCGCACGATGTCGGCGCGGGCAAAACTTTCGTTATGATTGCGGCGGGACACACGATGCGCAAAACCGGCATTTCCAGAAAAAATATGTTCGTGGTGCCGAATTCCATCGCGTCGCAATGGAAAAGCGATTATAGTTATCTCTATCCCGAAGCGCGCGTGCTCGAGGTCGGTCCGGACGATTTTTCCCCCGCCAAACGCGAGCAAACGATGCGGAAAATGACCGAAGACTACGAGGCGATTATTATTTCTTATAGCACTTTCGAGCTGATTCCGCCCGCTTACGAACATGCGATTTGCGATATTCGCGAAAAGATTTCCGCCGTAAAAAGCGCGATTTACGATAACGAGAAAAAGTCGCAAAAGGCTCGGCTTAGAATCGGCATGCTCTTGCAAAAAGAAGAGGAAAAGCTTAAAAAACAAGCCGACAAATATCGCGCGCTTCAATCCAAAAACGAAGGCAAGCTCAATTTCGGCGACTTGGGAATAAACACTTTATTTATCGACGAGGCGCATAACTATAAAAACCTGCCGCTAGACAGCGGAATGGGGCAGATTAAAGGGCTTAACTCCGAGGGTAGCGAAAAGTGCGCCGACGTATATTTAAAAACCCGTACCGTTTTAAGGCAAAACGGCGGGCGCGGCGTTGTGTTTGCCACCGGTACGCCAGTCACGAACTCCGTTGCCGACGTGTTCGTTATGCAAAAATATCTGTGCGAGGACTTTTTAGCCGACGCAGACGTGGATTATTTCGATAATTGGGCGGGTACTTTCGGTGAAATTACCCGCGATTACGAAATAGACGTAGATACCGAAAGCTATCGCTTAACCGCGCGCTTTAATAAGTTCAACAATTTAGAGCAGCTTTCTAAATCGCTCAACTTGATAACCGATTTTCATGTTTGCGAGCGCGACGGACTTCCTCGGCTCGACAGCGTAGAAACGGTGCTCGTGCAAAAAAGCGAGGCGCAAAAACAAATGCTCGGCGTTATTTCCGAGCGTGTTGAAAAAATAAGGGCGGGGCTTGTCGACAGAAAAACGGATAACTTGCTTAAAGTTACAACCGACGGCCGTAAAATCGCACTTGACGCACGGCTTATCTCCGAAACGCTCGACGTTCCCGAACCCGGCAACAAAATTCCCGCCTGTGCGCGCAAAATCGTTGAAATCAGCGAGCGTTTTCCCGGGACGGCGCAACTTATTTTTTGCGATATCGGCACGCCTAAAAACCGTTTTAATATTTACGACGAACTTAAGAAACATTTGGTAGATTTAAACTTTCCCGAAGAGCAGATCGCTTTCGTGCATGACGCAAGTAGCGAGCGCCAACGCGAAAAAATCTTCGACGCGGTAAATTGTGGTAAAATTCGCGTGCTTTTGGGTTCTACTTTTAAACTCGGCACCGGCGTTAACGTTCAACGCAGACTTATCGCCGTGCACCACCTCGACGTGCCTTGGCGACCTAGCGATATGGTTCAGCGCGAGGGGCGACTCATTCGTCAGGGCAACACCAACGAAAACGTTTATATTTTCCGCTACGTTACCGGCGGAAGTTTCGACGCTTACAGCTGGCAACTTTTAGAAAACAAACAGCGTTTTATATCCGATCTTATGAGCGGCGCGGCGAAAGATTCCGACGAACGTCAGCTTGCCGACTCGGTTTTAAGTTATGCAGAGGTTAAAGCTTTGGCTGTCGGAAATCCTTTGGTTAAAAGCAGGGTGGAGACCTTTAACGAGCTTATGCGCTATAAAACGCTTTCGCGCGAAAACGACGCAAAGCGCAGAACTTTGCGCGAAGTGCTTGTGGAACTCCCCGCAAAAATCACCTCTTTAAAAGAACGATTATCTCGCGTGCGAGCGGACGCTAAGGAGTATGAAAAAAATCCCGAAATAGGCGATAACGGGCTTATAGGCAGACTTATTGCCGAGGCAATTGCGCAAAACACGCTCTCCTCGGACGAGCGTTTGATATGCGAGGCGGGCTTTTTTAAACTGTGCGTGCCCGCCGGCTTTAATAGACTTCGCCCGTATCTTGTTTTATACGGCAACGCCCGCTATACGGTGGATATCGTTACTTTCGGCTCGGGCGCGGTAACGAAAATAGAAAACTTTCTTAAAAAATTGCGCGACTACGCCAAAGACCTTTCGTTAAAACTAGACGAGTTGGAAATGCAAAAAATACAAATCGAAGAAGAGCTCGCAATAAAAGACGAATATGCCGATATCATCGACGAGCTTTCCGAAAAACTCGCCGATATCGATAAGCGGCTCGGCATCGCGTAAAACGTAAAAAAACAAAAACAATCAAAATAAAAAAACCGACCAAGCTTGTGTTTTTATAGCTCGGTCGGTTTTTTTATGGCGATATTTCGCGGATATTTATTATTTATTTAAAGTTTTTTCCAAAGCCTCGCAGGCGGGCGGAATTTCGGGTAAAAAATCGTAATACCATTCTTTAGTTTCCGCGATATATCTTCGCTTAAAATCTTCGTCGGTATAAATTGCGGCTCGAAGATTGTCGAGTCTGTCCAGCCCCTTTATCGCGAAGGCAATTTCATTTTTTTTGATGGAGCAAACGTAAGTTTGCATGTCGTAGCCCGCAAATTTAGTGAGTAGTTTGACTGCCTCTAAAACGCGCGCGTTGCTTAGGGCTAAAATTTCTTGCTCGGCGGCGGATGTGTCCTCTAAAAGGTCGTGGAATAAGGCGGTTATAATATATTCGGTGCCGTAGCCGCGTTTTCTTGCTTGCTCGGCGACGGCTAGGGGGTGGATTATATAAGGTTCGCCGCCTCGCCTGGTTTGCCCTTCGTGCATCTTTTTCGCGTATTCAAAAGCTGCGCTTATTTTTTCTTCGTCGATTTTGCACATTTCGATTTAGTCTTTTTTCTCGTTTTCGTAGTTTTTTTATAAGGCGATTATAGCAAAATAAACCTATAAGGTCAACGGATTTTATCGAGAATAACGAATTTGTTTGTTTATTCGATTGTTTGCCTCTTAAACGAATTAGACTAAATTGTATTTAAAAGTTGGGCTATAGGTCGATTATCGGCACTTTCGAGTTTTTTTAAGCTTTACCGCTCGAGTTTTTTTATTTGCATAAAGCTTTTTAACGCAAAATTGTAAAAAAACGGTCAAAGACGAAAATAAAAATTGTGGAAAACTCGACTGTTTTTAGCGAGTTATCCACAAAACCGAGCGTTTTTGTCCACAAAAGCTCATGGTTTGGTGGATAACTTCTTATAAAATTTAAAAAATGCGGCTATACGTTCGTTAATAAAGGGTTTTAGTTTTTGTTTTGTCAACAGCGGCGGGTGGAGAACTTTGTTTAACAAATTTTTGTCGGCTTTGCTTTTTCAATGGATAAGCCAAAAGCGAAATTTAAGAATTTTGCGCGGACGTTAGAAAGTCGAGCGAGCCTAAAAAAATCGTTTGAGCAAGTTCGGACTGATATTCGGCGGAGATAAGGAGTTTTTCGTCGGCCTCGTTGGATAAAAATCCACATTCTATAAGGCAAGAGGGACAATCGGCTTGCTTTAAAACGAAGTAATCTCCGAAAAGCGGATTAAAATCGCGAGAGGAGGAAGGCATGTCGTTTAATCTTTTTTGCAAGGCAAGTGCAAAATTTTTATCGCTTTCGTCGTAAAAAAAGGTTTGCGCGCCCCTACGCGAGCCGTCCGAGAAATAGTTTTGATGAACGGATATAAACAAATCGGGAGTTGCGTTTTTTATGATTTCCGCGCGTTTTTGCATATCTCGCTTTTTATAGCCTTTAATCGGCAAGCCGTAAAGCCCGCCGGAATCCGAGCGCGTCATAACCACTTTAAAACCTGCGTTTTTAAAGGCTGTTTCCAGTTTTTTGGAGATTTCCAAATTTATTTCGCTTTCGCAAACGCCTGTAGTTTTACCCAAAACTCCGCCGTCTAAACCGCCATGTCCCGCGTCGATAACCACTACGTATTCGTTTTTCGGTACGCTTTTAAGCCGAGCGGTACTAGCCGCCGTGCCTCCGATAAGCGCAAAGCTCAACGAAAAAATCAGAAAAATTATACTCTTTTTAAATATCGAAAAGTCGTTCATTGAATTTTTACGGTCGACGCGATTAAAAAATTGCGTTTTTTTAACTTTTTTATGTTTTTTTAATTATTATATTCGCAAAGTGCCCTTTTTTTTACAAAATTTTAACGTTTTCGTGATAGAATAAAACCGTAAACGGAAAAAAATAAGCAGCGGGAGGTTTTTTGAAGGAAAAATGATTAAAATTTTAGTTGCCGAGGACGATTTAGATTTAAACAAGCTCGTTTCGATGGCGTTAAGGGGCGCGGGATACGAGGTGATTTCTTGCTTTGACGGCGCCGCCGCGCTCGAGCGGTTCGAAAACGAAAAATTCGATTTATTACTCACCGACGTTATGATGCCTAACGTCGACGGTTTTGCGTTGGCGCAAAGCGTGCGCTCGGTCGATAAAAACATGCCTATAATTTTTATGACGGCTAAAGACGATAAACCCTCGAAAATGCTCGGATATTCGATAGGCATAGACGAATACGTGACGAAGCCTTTCGATATTGACGTTTTACTCGCAAAAATAAAGGCTATACTGCGTAGGGCGAAAATTCAAGCGGAAAACGAGCTTACAATCGGCAATTTCAGTATGAATTGCGAAGAGCGCTCCGCGTTTTTAAAGGGCGAAGAAATTCCGCTTACCGTGCGCGAATTCGATATACTTTTCAAGCTTTTGTCCTATCCCAAAAAAACGTTTACGCGGTCTGCTCTTATGGCTGAGTTTTGGGATTACGACAGCTCCGCTACCAGTCGCACGGTCGACGTCTATATGGCGAAACTGCGCGAAAAAACGTCGGTAGCCGACGGCTTCGAAATAGTAACCGTGCACGGCTTGGGATATAAGGCGGTGCTGAAATGAAAAATGTAAAATCCGAGTCGAATAAAAAATCCGAGTCTAAGGGCGCGGGTTTAAGTTTTAGCGGCGCGGCGCTGTTTTTCGTGCTGATTGCGTTTGTAATACAAGTCGCCGTGCTGGTTTACGAGCGAATTCGCATAAGAACGGAGAATAAATTGCTCATAGCCGCGCTGATTTTTGTTGTTATAATACTTTTATCGACCTTTTGCGTGATTTTCGATTACGTAAGGCGAAAAATTGCAGTGGAGCGTCCCACTCAAAAAATTCTGGACGCAACCGAAAAAATAGCGCGCGGCGAGTTCGGAGTTCGGCTCGAAATAGCTCACGAGTATTCGAAATACAATCAATACGACCTCATTATGGAAAACGTAAACGCGATGGCTGAAGAACTTTCTAAAAACGAGGTTTTAAAAATGGATTTTATATCTAACCTGTCGCATGAGATAAAAACGCCGCTCGCCGTGATACAAAACGGTGCGGAACTTTTAAAAAATGAAAACCTCGATGCCGAAGAACGAGCCGAAACCGCAACTACTCTTATAGCCGCGTGCAAACGCGTGAGCGGGTTGGTCGGCGATATTTTAAAGCTTAACAAACTCGAAAATCAGGGCGTGCAAGAAAAAAAAGAGCGCTTCGATTTGACCGAAACGCTTGCTAATATCGTCGTAGAGTTCGACGCAAAAATCGAGCAAAAGGGAGTAAACCTCGATTGCGATTTCGAAGAGCTTACTATAGTTTCTTCAAAAAGTTTAATCGAAATAGTTTGCGCAAATCTTATATCTAACGCGGTAAAATTCACCGACGCGGGCGGAAAAATCACTCTTTCGCTTAAAAAACGAGGTGAAAATGCGATTATAACCGTCAGCGACACCGGGGCGGGAATGTCCGCCGAAACGGGCGCGCGTATATTCGAAAAATTTTATCAGGGCGATTCTTCGCACCGCCAAGAGGGCAACGGTTTGGGGCTTTCGCTCGTTAAAAAAGTAATCGACGTTTTGGGCGGCGAGATTTCGGTCGACAGCGAACTCGGCAAGGGCAGTACTTTCTCGGTCGAGCTAAAAGACGTCGATTGTAAAATAGTATAGGTCGATTGTCGCGCAAAAAATCACGCGTAAAAAAACGGGCAGAAAAGTACGAAAAATATTTTAGGATTAAAAATAATGGAAAACGAAAAAAACAATAACAAATACAGTTATAAATATAGCGCGCCTACCGAGGCTGAACGAAAAGAGATAGCAGACATCAAGCGGCAATACGAACCCGAGTCGATCGACGGCAACTCGCGCAGAGAAAAAATGGGAATCGAGCGTTTAAGATATTTAAACGCGCTGGTTAAAAACGCGGCGCAGGCGGTCGCTTTAACGCTGGGAATTTTCGGCTGTTTGATTTTCGGACTGGGGTTGACTATGGTTTTAGAATGGGGTGAACTCGGATTGTGGCTCGTCATCGGCGGTATTATAGTAGGCGTCGTCGGCATTGCGTTAATGCTCGCGGCTTATCCTATATATAAAATAGTTTTGGCTAGAGGCAAAAAAAAGCACGGAGCCGAAATTTTGCGCCTTTCCGCCGAACTTTTGGGCGAAAAAGAAGTTTAAAATCATTTTTAATTTTTGACGGTGTTCGCTCGGATTTATTTTGTTCGGCTATATTTATTGGGCAGTGTCATTAGGCGAGCGAACCGATTAAGTCGCGTTAAATCGCATTAAGCTCGCATTTAACAAAACTTTAACAAAAACTTTTCAAAACGTTTACCAAACGTTAGCAATTTTTAAAAATCGTCGGGGTATAATAAGGGCATAAAATAAATTCACGGAGATACTTATTATGCAACAAAAACAAATCGATTTAGTAAAAAAAATTCAATCTTCTTACGGCGAAAGCGATAACGGTTCCGCATCTAAAATGAATGCTTTAAAGTCGCTTGACAAAAAAGTTAAGCGTCCCGCTCAAATTTTTGCTTACGTTTACGGCTCGATATCGTCGCTTATTTTGGGCACGGGAATGTGTTTATGTATGGGAGTTATCGGCTCCGCTTTGGCGTTCGCTATGCCTTTAGGCGTAGGAATAGGGGTGGCGGGCATCGCTTTGGCTCTTACAACATATCCTTTGTTTAAAAAGATACTAAAATCGCGCAAGAAAAAATATTCCGAGCAAATTCTCGCTTTATCCAACGAATTGCTTAACGAGTAATCGTTTTTTAAACCGAGTGTGGTTATAAAAGACTATCGCGACGTATTGAGTGAAGCGCTAACATTTAACGTTAAAAACGGGGATATTGCATTAAGCTGCGACCTTTTACGTAAAAAAAGACACCCGACCGAAGAAAACGGTTGAGTGTTTTTTTATGCCTTGCAGTGCGTTTTTCTCGTCATCTCGAGCGAATATTTTTAAAACTTCATCCCGAGCAAACGCTTTTTTTCACCGTCATCTTGAGCGAGCGTTTTTTCCCGTCATCCCGAGCGTAGTCGAGGAATCTGGCTCCACTGTGCAAGGGGCGATTCCCCTGTTAGGGGAAATGGCTGCGCAGCAGACAAAAGGGTGCCGCCGCGGCAGGCGGCTGGCGCAGAGCGCCTGAGGGGTTGACAAATAATCAAGCAACAATCCTTCCGTCACGCTAACGCATGCCACCTTCCTTTGCACAAGGAAGGCTGAGATTCTTCGACTGCGCGAATAAATTCGCTCCGCTCAGAATGACGGATAGAAATAGAGTTACGCTTACGTGCTTACTCAAAATGACCTGTAGAGCTAGAAGCTAACGGTCATCTTGAGCGAAGAACCGAAGGTTCGAAGTCGAAAGAGCTCGCTCGGAAAATAATAGTAAAAAAGCTCGCTTTCGCGAGCTTTTTTCAGTAAAAATCAATTTGCTTTATAAAAAACAATAAGTTATAGGCAACGAAAATCAATCGAAATCGTCGGTGCCGCCGTCGTTTATATAAAGTATACCGAGGCAGTTTTCGCCGCAATGACTGGTAATAGTCGCGCCGGCAGTGGTGCAGTCGATGTTTTTAAAGCCGTGTTCGGTCAAAATTTCTTTAACGGCGGCGTTTTGCTCGGGGGTGGCGGTGGTAGACGTAATAAAAACTTGCTCTAAATCGGGATTATTGAATGCAACCAAAGTGTCGTTTACGTAGTTTTTAATGCAAGCGTCCATATTTCCGCGATATTTTTTGGCGGGCGACATTTTTCCGTCTTTTAAAAGAATCTGAATTCGAAGCTTTAATAAGTTTGCGCCGAAAAGTTCTAGCGCGCTGCATCTGCCGCCCTTGTACAAATAATCGAGGCGGGCGAGCACGAAGCTGACTTGCAAATTAGGTATTCTTTTTTCGCATTTTTCGGCTATTTCTTTGGCGGTTAATCCTTTTTGCGCGAGTTTAGAAGCGTAAATCGCCAAAAGCGCGATGCCGGTTGAAAGAGTGCGAGTGTCTATTACAAAAACGTTATCGTAATCAGCCGCAACCTTTTTGGCGTTGGCGCATGCCGACGAAATCTCGCTCGAAAGCGAAAAATGAATAACCGCGTCGTGGTCTTTAAGCAGATTGTCGAAGTGTTCTTTAAATTGATATTCGTTAACGGCGCTGGTTTTGGGCAAAATTTTCGTTTTGTTAACGTATTCGACTATTTCGTCAACGCCTAGGTCTCCGTCAAGCCTCGTTTGGTCGCCCAAAAGTACGGTAAAGGGCACGGTGTGAATGTCGTATTTATTAAGCAAATCCTTCGTAAGGTCTATGGTGCTTTCTGCAGATATGGCTATTTTCATATTTTAACCTCTTAATATATTGATATATTAAATTCCTTAGGTTTTTAGTATATATTTGAAAGCGAAAAAAATCAAGCAAAAAGGCGGTGCCTATTATCTACGATAAAAAAAACTTCGGTAGAGGCGATTTTGTAAAGTTCTACTCCGAGTAGAGTGCCGATAATCGACCTATAGATGGGTTTTTTGTGTTTTTGCTTTGCGTTTTTTAGGTGCGCGGCGTAAAATTGTCAATAACTGAACATTGTCTTTTTGTGTGGCGGCGTGTTTGTGGAAACAGTCATCTTGAGCGAGCGCATTTTTTAACACGTCATCCCGAGCGAACGTTGGCTTCCCTGTGTAAGGGAAGCTGTCGGCAGAGCCGACTGAAGGGTTGTCGATCGTCATCCCGAGCGTAGTCGAGGGATCTCGCTCGGAAAATGTGCATAAAAATAAAAAAGTTTTAATTATTTTAAAAAACGGTATTAAAATACTTGACAAAAATGGGGGGGCGTTAAGGTAAGCCCAACTGAACACCGAAAACAGACGATTATGTAAAGAAAATTAAAGTAAAAGCGTTGTTTTAGACTAAAATTCTAACTAAAATAACTTGCTTTACAGTTTTTACGATTTCAGAAACAGGTATTCTTCCGGACTTTCGCATTTCGTAAGTGTAATTATTTTCATATAGAACAATTCCCTGATCGAAGGATTCTCGGTCAGGGAATTGTTCGTTTTTGTCGGTATGTTTTTTCCGTTTTCGTTTTTGCGGATAGTCATTTGTATGGTCTTTGGTGTATTTTAGCGTTATTTCGATTTTATCGTTGAACAATTCTATGTGGTCAATCAATAATTCGACGAGTTGTTCGTCCGAAACGTTTATTGCCGATTGCAAGTGTTTTTGAATTTTTTCAACGGTCAAGCAATCTTTTGTTTTTAATCGCGCGAGTTGAATTTGATTTTCTAAAACAGAACGCCTTAATTCTAACTCTTGTAAGCGTTCTTTTGTTGTGTCGGTAAAAATACCTGCCTCGATTGCTTTCATAATATTGTCAAGGCTTTTCTTTACTGCGGATAATTCTTTTTCTAACGAACGAGTCGCAACATCGTTTTCAATACGCTTATTGTAAACGCGCAAAATGCTTTTTGTTAGTATTTCTAACTGTTTATCGGAAGAAATCAGAGTTCGTAACGTTTTTACAACAGCGTTTTCAATTACGTCTTTGCGAATAGACGCTCCGTTACATTTTTTGCGATTGTAGCATTTGTAATATCGCCATATTCTGCCCGATTTGGACGTGCCTGTAAAGGACGTGATTTTTTTACCGCAATAACCGCAGAAAATATAATTTCGTAAGATATACGAAACGTCGGGAACGTGTTTTCCGTGTCTGTTGGCGACGATTTTTTTATGAACAATCTCAAAAATGTCGTTCGGTACGATTTGCGGATAAATGTTGGTGTATTCCATATCGTTTATTTTATATACGCCCGTGTATTTTTCTTGCCGTAGAATATTGTAAACGGTGGATTCGAGAAAAGGTTTACCGCGATTAAGAACGTTGTTTCCGTTTAACTTTCGTACGATATCTACGACTTTCATACCGTTTGCGTAGTCGGAGAAGATTTCATTGACGATAGCGGATTCCGTTTCGTTAACTATTACAAAATCACCGATTTTTACTTTTTTTCCGTTATTTTCGGCAAAAATAGGAGATAAAGAATATCCGTAGTTGATAAAACCGCCGATAAAATGTCCTTTCATTCTCGTTTCGTGCATACCGCGTTTTGTCTTTTGCGATAATTCTTCGCTGTAGTATTGGTTCATGCCTTCAAGGAGCGACTCAAGAAGGATACCTTCCGGCGTATCGGGAATATTTTCCATTGCGGAAAGAATTTTAACGCCGTTGTCTTTTAAGTGTTTGCGGTGGATAGCCATTTCGTATTTATTGCGAGAAAAACGGTCTAATTTGTAAACGAGAATGAAATCCCACTGTTGTTTATCGCTATCTTTAAGCATTTGTTGGAACGCCTCGCGGTTGTCATTAGTACCTGTGGTAGCGCGGTCGATATATTGTTTTACAATAACAATATCGTTGCGTTTTGCAAAGTCTTCACATACGTGAAGTTGCCCTTCGATAGATTGTTCGTTTTGCCTGTCGCAAGAATAGCGACCATAAAATACGCCTATTTTCATAAAAATCTCCTAAATTTATTTTTCAATTTAATGATAGCGTTTTTATACGTAAAAAGTAAGAAACTCCGCCTTTAGTAAATCGAGAGAAGAACCTAACGAAATACAAAGACGGAGCAAGTTAATATTAACTAACCTGTATGCAACGCAAAGTTGTTTTGCCGAAACTTTTTTTTCAACAACACGAAAACTATCGGAAAAAGCCGAAGCGGTCAAGGGCGGCATAGGGGAAAGATTTGCTTTGAATATGATTGCCGAACAATAAAAAAATTGCGTTTCGGTAAAAGAAAAAGAGCCGAACGGCTCTTAGAATTTTAAGCAATATTTTTCTCCCTTGACGGCGATAGGCTTTTTCTGATATGCTCCCCAAAAACATAACCTACTTTATTTTTGTTTTGGAAAAGTTAAGGAAAAGAAAGGGAATATAAGGGGTATTGTACAGATTGAGTTGCTAACGTTTTCAAAAAATAACCGTTAGAATAAAAGAAAAAACGGAGGAGATGAAAATGAAAGGACAAAATCAAATGATTGAAATTATAGTAGACGGAAACGAAACGGGAAGAAAGATATTTATAAATGGTGTTCCAGATTTGGAAAAAGTGCCGAAAGATGTTTTGGATTGTTTTGCGGAAAAGGTATTAGAAGTGATTTTGGAAAAAAATTGGGAATAAAGTTATTCGAGAATCCATGAAGAACTATTTAATCGGCGAAGTTCTTGATATTATAGTATCTGGCATTAAAAAAATCGCCTATAGATTTGTTTTCGTAAGACAAGCATATGTATTAGCGATTATATCATAAATAAGTCTATTTGTTTGCGTTAATAAATTTTAGAACCACATTAAAAGGAAAATGATGGATTGAATTTTGTTATTTATCGGAATAAAACAGTTTGACTTAAAAATAGAGTGTAGCAACCTACGAGAAGATATATTCTACGGGTGTCGTTCTCTCAAAGGAGCGGCACTTTTTTTGTTTCAATATATTGTTGGTAATAAGAATGTTACGTGTTCGTTATGGCTTAGTAGAGATTAATCGTTGAATAGCCCAAAAAGGGAAGCGCTAACAGTCAGATTGCTACTCTTTGCTGTTGTTTGGGAAGAGTAAATCGATTAAACGAAAATAAAATCAATGTTGAAATACGGCGCGAAAAAGCCGTTGCAAGCAAGTTTTCTCGCCTGTAGTATAAGGGTTGGGACTATTTTTTCCTTTTTTTAGAAGGCGTCGTGCCGTAATGCCTTTTAAATAATTGATAAAAATATGCGATATTATTTATACCGACGGCTTCTGCTATTTGTTCTATGGAGTGATCGGTTGTTTGTAAAAGAACCAAAGCATACTCCATTTTTTGCTTATTGAAATAATCGGTCATTGTCATGCCTAATGTCTTTTTAAATTCGCGGCAAATATATTCGTGTGAATACGGCAAATTTTTTATAAAATCGGATAACGGAACGATTAACGATTCGGGAGCGTTTAATTGCGAAATTAAGTGCGTTATCCATGCGGAAGGCGTGTTTGTCGATTTAAAATACGAGAATAAAACGTTGTTGATTATATAAAACAATAAGGTTTTCGTCGCGAGGGGATCATGGTTTACAAGGACAAACGAAACGAGTTGTTCAATTTTTCTGATTTGTTCCGTCGATAATTGAAAAGATTTTGACAAATTACCGCAAAGCAAATCGTCGTATAAAGTAGACGAATAGAGATTGCAATATTCGCGGAAATAATCCGAGGTAATCAAGATGTCGCGGTGAAGGAAATTTTTGCAATCTTTGTGCTGAGTAAATTGATGAAAATCGTTCGGTAACAACAGGAATGCGTTTCCGATAGAAATTTCGGACGTTTTGCCGTTTAAATTATGGTTGCAACTACCTGATAAAACGTAAAAAAATTCAATAAAATCGTGATTATGGTATTTGACGCTTTCAAAAGGTATAATATGCGAGTGAATTTTTTTGGTTTCGTTAAAAAACATTGTAGACTTAAAAAGTTTTTGCGGCATTGACATTCTCCTATTTTTGCTATAAAACGTTTGATTAAATATGACGATTTATAGGTCAAAATTGATTAAGAATTAAAACGATATTTTTTATGTTTTTATTCAACATATTTATATTATAAGGCTTTATTTGCAAAAAATCAAGTGTTTTTGCGATAAAAGTCGTTTACCCCCCCCCCCCCGTTTAGGTCAATGCAGCATAGTAATTCATCAATACACGATATTGAATTGCACTGTAACATTAAGTATAATAAATATATCAAAACAGCATTAGTGGGTTTTTATGGTTATCGAAAATATTATTCCGAAAAAAATAATACAAAGTGAAGGCTGTCTTAACGAGCGAGTTTTATTAGA
>CAYVKZ010000028.1:0-24412 GCA_964452295.1 uncultured Acidiphilium sp. | reverse complement strand
AGCTTGGAAGGCTGGTGTTCTACCATTGAACTACACCCGCGCTTCACACAATGCTAAACGATTATATCAAACCGCGCGAATAATGTCAAATGATTTTTAGCGACTTTTTGATTTTTTTGATAAATTTATTTGACCGTAGTGTTTCGCTCAGTGTTTCATAGTGTTTTATAGAGTTTTCTACTCTAATGGCTAACAGAAAGATTGAAAAAAACTTGATTTATCGCTTTTAATTTGATATAATACTTTCTAGAAAAATCTCAACCACTTTAACCGAACGAGTGGCGATGAGTATTAAATTACTCGCTAAACAAACAGAAAAAGGGTGTAAAAATTAAAATGATATTTGACAAAATTCTCCATGGAACGCAATATTACAGATCGCCTACTCCGCTCAAAAACGAGTGGGAAGGCGACCTCGATAACATTAAAAAAATAGGCTTGGACGTTATTCAAATCCGCATAAACTGGCGAAACAACGAACGTCGCGAAGGCGAATATAACTTCGACGACGTCGACAAGCTTATGCACCTTGCCAAGCAAAAAGGCTATAAAGTAATTATCAAATTTTTGCTCGAATGCGCCCCCCAATACGTTTTCGAAAAATACGGCGGCACGCGCATAGGACCCAAGGGCGAAAAAATAGCGGGCGGCTCACATGGGGCGTTTTATGCCGGCGGCTGGTTGCCCTGCTTTACGAATCCGCAGGTTAAAGCCGCGGCGCAAAAATTTGTCGAAAAAGTTGCGCAAAGATATTGCGATTACGACAACGTTATTCTATGGAACGCCTGGAACGAACCGCGCAATCGCCCCTTGGAAGAATGTTTCTGTCCTCATTGCAGAAAAGCTTTCGGCGAACATTTGCGCCAAAAATTCGGCACAATCGAAGCCCTTAACGATTATTACGGCGTTGCCGAGGAAAGCTTCGAAACGATCGCTCTCCCGTCGATGCCGCACGGTTATTGGGATATTTTCGAGTTTAAAAAATGGAAAAGCGGGCAAAGCATTTATAACAATTTGCGCTTCGTTTACGACGGAGTTAGAAAATACGATAAAAAACGCCCGATTATGTCGCACGTAGGATTTTGCGCGGCATTCCAAAACAATATCGGCGACCTCTCGAACGACGACGTAGTTAGCAAAGCGGTCGATTTTTACGGCACCTCTCTCCCGTTCGACACCAATATGGACGAGCGCGACAATCGCTTGGATATGCTTATGCTCGCCGACTATATGCGCTCGCTCGACGAAAACTATTTCGTTCACGAAATTTACCCCGGGCTAGGATTTTTTAAGTTTTACGACACGCCGTTCGATATGAGCTTTAAGCTTTTTGCCGCATTGGGCGGCGGCGCAAGAGGACTTTGCTATTGGCAATATCGCTCTGAACGCGTCGGCATGGAATACGACTGTGCGGGACTAGCTTCGCCCGACGGCACTCCTCGCGAAGTTTGCTCTGCCGTTAAAAACTTTAGCGAAACTCTAAACGAAAACGCAGAACTTTTCGGCAATTCGAAGACTCTCCCCGCCGATATTGCGATAGTTTTCGATTACGATTGCGCGCTTATGTCTTTAATAGAAGACAGTTGCGGCGATTTATACGATTTTAAACCTAGCAACGCGCTAAATTATTACAGACGCTCGCTAAGCGGCGCGTATAGATTGCTGCGCGAAAACGACTATCGCGTCGACTTCATTCGCTCGACTAAGCTTTCAAGCGATTGCGCAAAATACAAGGCGCTTTACTTCCCATATTACTGCATGATCGATAAAAACGCCATTCCCGCCCTGGAAAAGTTCGTTAAAAACGGCGGAGTTATAATCGCAGACGAGGGCTTCGGCTTACGCACTCAAAATACTTGGCTACAGCCTTACGATATAGATTTTAAGCCGATTTTAAACGCAAAAATGCTAAGCCGCCGCGAAAAACCCGCGCGAGTAAAATGCGGCGACAACGTTTTTGAAACGATTCCCTACTTTTCGCATTATCGAGTCGAAAACGGCGAGGTTATCGCTCAATTCGACGACGGCTCGCCCGCGGCGTTTAAAACCGCACTCGGAAAAGGTTTCGTTTATTTGTTCGGATTTTCTTTAGGCTACGGTTGCGAGCAAAACAAAACCGCCGCCGCTAAAATTTTCGGCGATATTTTAAACCCGCTCGCCCCCGCAAAATACGAGTTTGCCAACGCTAAAAACGGCGTTTACGAACAAGATATGGTTTCGGACGGACGTAAAATCACCGTGATTTTAAACGCTTCGAACGACGCGATCGAAATTCCGTCCGATAACGTTATAAGCTGCGGAGCCGCAATGGTTAAAGGCGAAAAATCGTTAACCTTGCCCCCACTGTCTTCTTCGTTTATCGTAAGAAAGTAAAATTAAAAACAACCCGAAAGTGCGGTTAATCGACCTATAGCCGCCTTTTTATAATCGGCTCAAGCAAGCCGAAATGTATCGTAAAAATACAACGTGACACCTAATCGATTAAGTTTTAACGGCTCTTCAACGGTTAAAAAAGCGAACGCACAAAGCGCCCGCTTTTTTATTGTCTTAGAAAACCACTCGCTGAGCGAGTGGTTTTCTAAGACAAAAGCACAAAAAAACCCGCTTTGGCGGGCTTTTTTGCTATCTTGCTATCAAATTATTTTTTACAACTCAACTTCACCGTCGGTGCAAATAACTTTTTCCACATGTACATGAAGATTCCAATTATATCCTTTTTTAATGGCATTCCATTGTTTTATTGTGCCGTTATACTTAAGTTCGATGATATCATTACTATAAGAAAATGCATAATCACCAATAGAGATAACATTATTGCCGATAGTGATATTTCTTAAACTGTCACAATCAGTAAACGCCCAATCACCGATAGAGGTAACACTATCGGGAATAATTAGATCTGTTAAGCTATTGCAGCGTTCGAACGCATAATTACCGATAAATATAATGTTTTTTTCCATAGTAACGCTTGCTAAAGCACTGCAATATGCAAAAGCTGAATCACCAATATATGTAACATCGTGACCCATTGTTATGCTTGTTATATTGTTGCAATACGCGAACGCATTAGCTGCAATAACTTTTGTTTTATCGTTAACAGTGCAAGAAGTAATTGAATCATCTTTTGTTTTTATTAATGCAACGTAGGGATTATCATCATTGCCTAAATATAAAGCATTATCGTATTCGTTATATTGCAAGTTATTACAATCCTTGAACACCGAATCGTTGATAAAAGTGATACCGTTTGGGATAGTAATACTTGTCAAACAGCCGCAATTTTCGAATGCGTTATCGGCAATAACTTTTGTTTTATCATTAATTGCGCAAGAAGAAATATAAATATCTTTTTTTGCTTTTATTAATGCGAAATAGGGATTATTTTCGTTACCTAAATATAGCGCATTATCATATTCGTTGAATTGTAAATAATCGCATCCTTCGAACGCGCCACCGCCGATAGAAACAACACTATTTGGAATGGTAATACTTGTTAGGCTGTTACAATAATAGAACGCGTGGTCCTCAATAGAAATAACGCCGTCGGGAATGGTTATACTTGTTAATGCCGAGCAATACAGAAACAAACTAACACCGATAGAGGTTAAGCTGTCGGGAATAGTTATACTTGTTAATGAATGGCAACCACCAAACGCAGAACTACCAATAGAAGTAACGCTGTTTGGTATAATAATGCTTGTTAACGCGGAGCAACCACTGAACGCCCGCGCACCGATAGAAGTAACGCTATTCGGAATTATTACGCTTGTTAACCCACTGCAGCTAGAAAAAGCATAATCACCAATAGAAGTAACACCAGTGCCTATTTTTACACTTGTTAATCCACTGCAATATTCGAATGCTGCATCATCGATAAAAGTAATGCTGGCGGGAATTAAGATATTTGTTAACGACAAGCACCCTCTAAAAGTGCCTATATTGATAGAGGTAACACTATTGGGAATGGTTACGCTTGTTAAACCGCTACAATTTTCAAACGCATACCAGCCGATAGAGGCAACACTATTGGGAATAGTTACGCTTGTTAAACCGCTACAATTTTCAAACGCATACCAGCCGATAGAGGTAACACTATCGGGAATAGTTACGCTTGTTAAACCGCTACAATTTTCAAACGCATGCCAGCCGATAGAGGTAACACTATTGGGAATAGTTACACTTGTTATATCCCGACTTTCATAAAATGCATAATCATATATCTCATAACTTCTTCCGTTATAAGCAGAAAGTAAAACAAGAGAAGTATCGTTGCCGATATAACCTAATAAATAATTTTTACCATCATCTGTAATGAACAAATATTCGTTTTTATTAACTATTTTACTTTCGCCGTTATGCACGGTTAAAGCGTAATATCCTACGTAGCCGTAATCTTCGTTTCCTTTAGTTATATCAAGCTCGCTTTTGTTTATTATTTCAACGAGTTTATTGCAATCCTTAAATGCGTTCTCATCAATATATGTAACGCGCTCGCCAATAGTTACACTTGTTAAACCGCTACATTTTTCAAACGCCGCATAACCGATAGTAGTAACTTTATTAGGAATATCCATGTTTGTTAATGCAGAACAATATCTAAACGCCTTATAGCCGATAGTAGTAACGTTTTTACCTATGGTAATGTTTGTTAAACTATTACAATTATAAAACGCGTATGGATATATTTCATAGCTTTGCCCGTTATAATCATCGGGCAAAACAATTGAGTTGCTATTTCCATCATAGCCTAACAAATAACTCGTATTATTATCGGTAATAAACAGATAATTGTTTTTATTAATTATTTTGCTTTCTCCATTATGAACCGTTAACGCATAACGCCCAACGCAACCGTCATCACCACTACCTTTAGTTATATCAAACCTACTTTTGTTTAATACTTCAACAAGTTTATAGCATCCCTCAAAAGCGTAATAGCCGATAGAAGTAACGTTATCACCTATAGTGACGCTTGTTAAACTAGTACAATTATAAAACGCAAAATCATTTATAGAAGTTGCGGTTGTTATACTTGCTTTAGTTATTAACTTGTCATTAATATAAAAATTGTGCGCATAAAATAATGGATTTGAATTATCGCGGCTAAACTTAATTTGAACCCATTGATTTATCGTTCCTAAATAATTCACTATTTTTAGATTGCTACATCCGTCAAACGCCTGATAACCGATAGAAATAACATTATCGCTTATCGTTACACTCGTTAAACTATTGCATTCATAAAATGCAAAATCTTTTATGCACGTTGCAGTTGATATTTTTGCTTCGGTTACTAATTTATTATCGATATATAAATTATGTGCATAAAGTAACGGGTTTGAATAATTGTCGCTAAAATCAATTTGAACCCATTGATCTATTGTCCCTAAATAATTTACTTTTGTTAAATCGCTACAATTTTCAAACGCTCTACCACCGATTGAAGTAACGCTATCTGAAATAGTAATGGCTGTGAATGCCGAGCAATACTCGAACGCTCCATTTCCTATAGAAGTTACGCTACTTCCTATTGTAACGCTTTTCAATCCGTTGCAAGCAGAGAATGCATAATCGCCGATAGAAGTAATACTGTCGGGCATGATAATATTTGTTAATATGGATCGACCACTGAATGAATAACTACCGATAGAAATAACGCTGCCGTCATCGGGAATTATACTATTTTTGCAACCGCAAATTAAAACTTTACTTTGCGTTTCTATTATACAATTATCTTTGCTATGATACTTAGCATTGCCTTCTTCGACGGTTAAGCTTTCAATATTACCGCAACCTAAGAATGCGTCATTTTCGATATAAATAACGTTTTTGCCTATCGTAACACTTTTTAACCCGTTGCAACACCAGAATGCTAAATGACCGATAGAAGTAATATTATCTGATATGGATACGCTTGTAAATGTTGAGCATCCATAAAAAGCGTTATCCCAAATAGATGTAACGGGTTTTCCATTGTAAGTGTTAGGAATAACGAGCTCAGTGTCTGTGAATGTTCCGACTCCGGTTAAGGAGTAACTTTTACCGCCTTGGTTTAAAGTGAGTTCTAAGCCTTCATCGTTTAATTCGCTACTTGAATCGGACGGCGATGTTAAGTCTGTGGAATTTGTCTGTAATACGACGAAAACAATCGGCACAATAATTGCAACTACAAGTAATGAGACAATCCCTATTGTTATCTTTTTCATATTTCCTCCTGAAATTTTTTACGCAAAAAAAAGCGCATAAAATTATATAATAAGCTTTTTTATCACTATAAAACTTGCGTTTTTACAAAACACGAAACAATGAAAAAGCAAAACTTTGCAGAGCGAAAAACCACTTTGCCATTATAAAAAAGATGCGCTTAAAAGGGCTAAAATCCACTTTACTTTTACTCCGCTATAAAAAAATGTTTCGCGAATATGACTTTAGTACAAAGTTAAAAAGATGTCAAACAAATATTAACCATTAAACAAAAAAACGTTTTAAAGGAGAACGGATAAATTAACGTAATCAATACAACTTATGGCTTTTTCCGCGCTGAACAAAAAACCTTAATTTATTCGAATATTCCCCCGAGCGTTTTGAAGCACTGTTTTAGATGCTCTTGAATTTGCTCAGCCGTTTGTTCGCCTTGCTCGGTAATATAAACGCTCAGCGTTGCGGCGGTACAAGCGGTTAGCATAGCCATAAGATATTTAGAATGTTCTTCGGACACCTCTCTGTTAAAAATAAAATTTTTTGCGGGATATAAATATTTCATATGCGAATTAAAAATAAAATCGAAGCGATTGCAATCCGCTATCGCCTTTAACAGCGCTTTGTTTTTCATCCACACGCGTATAAAAATAAGCGTGGTCGAATTAGCACTCCAATCGAGCATTTTTTCGTATTCGGTGCGCGCATCTTCAAAAACTTTATCGCACAAATAAGCCAAAACGTCCGAAGAATTATCGAAAAGTCTATAAAACGTGGCGCGCCCCACCCCTGCCGCTTTTTGAATTTCGGTAACGGTAATTTCTGCAAAAGTTTTCCGCGCCGAACAAGCCAACAAACCATCGCCTATTTTTCGCGCGGAATTTTTTGCCCTTTTGTCGTTAGAAATATGATACATCTTTTTCGCCTTTTGTTCCGTTAGTTAAAATTTTTTTATGGAACTATTGTATCATAAAATTCGATATGATACAATAGTTTTACGATAAAAATTTTTTAAAGGAGCATTTTTTTATGAATAAAGTGAAATTTACGACTTTATACGATAAAAACGGAATAGAAATGAAAGTTCCGGTGCGCAGCGGAATATCCGTAGACGACCCGCGAGCGAGATACACGGGTTTTAATCAAGAAAAGACGATTTTAAAAAAGGGCAGCATTCGTATGCAAGGGGCGAAAAGGCTCGAATGCGACATTCTACTCGAACGCGACGTTCCGATAATTCTGCGCGACGGAGTTATTATTTACGCCGACGTATTCAGACCGCTCAGGGAAGAAAAATGCCCCGCCTTGGTTGCTTTAAGCCCTTACGGCAAAGAAATAGGCACGCAATGGCTCGACGACGTTCCTACGCGCGCGGGCGTGCCAAAAAAAGCCGTTTCCGGGCTACAAAAATTCGAAGGACCGGACCCCGCCTATTGGGTTAAACACGGATACGCCGTCGTTAATCCCGATGTGCGCGGCGCATACAAATCGGAGGGCGTGATACTGTTTTTCGGCAGCGATTACGGCAGAGACGGCAAAGATATAGTAGATTGGATAGGCGAACAACCTTGGTGCAACGGCAAGGTCGGGCTTTCGGGCAATTCGTGGCTCGCGATATCTCAATGGTTCACAGCGGCGCAGCACCCTAAGCATCTTGCGGCAATAGCCCCGTGGGAAGGTCTTACGGATTGTTATCGCGAAGTAGGAACTCGCGGCGGAGTAATTATGCCGGAATTCGTCGAATTGCTTTCGGAATCTTTTCCGTCAACAAACGAAGGCGGCGTAGAAGACGTTATCGAAATGCTTAAAACGAATCCCGTTTGGAACAACTATTGGGAAGATAAAAGCGCCGATTTACAAAACATTACCACCCCCGCGTATATCGCCGCGAGCTATACCAATCCCATACACACGAACGGCTCGATCGTAGGTTTCATGAAAATTTCATCTAGCGATAAATGGTTGCGAATCCACAACACCGGCGAATGGGACGATTATTATCACGAAGGACACACCGAAGATTTGCGCAAGTTTTTCGATTATTATCTGAAAGACATAAAAAACGATTGGAAAAACACGTCTCGCGTTCGAATGAGCGTGCTTAACCCCGGCGGAAAAGACATCGTTGACCGACCCGAAAACGAATATCCCCTTGCGCGCACGCAATATAAAAAGCTTTATTTAAACGGAGCCGACCACACGCTCGTTCCGTATTTACCGAAAGACGAAACCGCAAACGATTATAACTCCGACGATAAAAAAGGAATAATATCTTATCGATACAAAATGCAAAAAAATACGGAAATCGGCGGTTTTATTAAGCTTCGCGTTTGGGCGGAAGCGCCCGATCACGACGATATGGATTTGCAAATCACCTTGGAAAAACTTAATCGTTTCGGGCGAAAAATCGGTTTTTTCCCAATGAAACGCGTTTGTGCAAAGGGATATATAAGGGCATCCATGCGAGAGCTCGACGAGAAAATCAGCACGGAAGAATATCCGTATCAAAGCTTCGAAAAAGTGCAAAAATTAAAAAAAGGCGAAATAGTACCTTTGAATATTGCAATTTGGCCGATGGGCATGCTGTTTAAAAAAGGTGAGATTCTGCAAATTTCGATTTCTGCGTATAAAACCGCCGAATGGGCAAGTCCGTTCGATTTAAAAATGGCTAAAATAAAGGTTGCTAAAGACGGATTTACTTATTTGCCTAACGAAAAAACCAAAATGATAACGGTTGGCGGCGTTAGAGGCGGTCTTACGGGCGGCATAAAAAATACCGATTTACCTAAAGACGTAAATAAAGGCAAACACGTAATTCATTCGGGCGGCAAATACGATAGTTTTCTCTATTTGCCGATTATACCCGAAAAAAAAAGGGGATAAATTAAATGCAAACGATAATTAACGCGTGGCTTTCGATTTGGCTTTACGTTATAGCGGGAATAGGAATTTTCCTTGCCGTAAAAGTTGTTAAAAACCGCAAAAATTGGGATGAAATCAACATCCTTTGCACTCTCGCGATAATAGTTTTAGTCCTACACGTTTTAGAAGAATGGGTTTTGCCGGGCGGTCTGCATTATTCGTATAATTTCAGCCACGGTTCAGACAATCTGTCGCGCTATCCCATGAACAGGCTGACGGATATGATTACGAACTTCGGCGGAGTTTTGCTCGGTTGCATAGTTTTAAAATTTTGGGGATTTAAAAAACCGGCAGGTATAGCGGTAATGCTTTTTTCTGCGTTCGAGGTAGTTATTCATATAGTTATAGGCATAAATTCGTTAAACACTTTCGGAAAATACGGAATGCAAACGCTTTATTCGCCGGGCTTGGTAACTTCACTATTCGGATTTTTGCCGATTTCCGTAAGCCTTGCAATTTATCTTTTTAAAAAAGAAAACAGAGCATCTATAAAACAATGGGTTATGGCAGTTGTCGCGATGTTCGGATTTTGTTTTTTGCTTATCAATCTACCCGAAATGATTTTAGGCGACGAAAACAGCCCTTACTATTTTACTAACCGAGGATATTACGAACGCTTTGCCGACGACTTCGAAAAAGACAACGGATTTAAATATGAAAATTTAAACTAAATAAAAAACCCGAAAGCGCCGTTAATCGACCTATAGCCGCACTTTTAATTTAATGGCTAACCAATGGATAGACACCGCATCGAGTTGAGTATTGCCAAAACAGAAACGCCGACGTCCGCAAAAACGGCAAACCACATTAAGTACGGAACGCCGATTAAAGCCAAAATTAGCACGCCGAATTTAATTGCCAACGCAAACACTATATTTTGCTTAACTACGCGCAAGGTCTTTTTTGCAATCGAGCGGGCAGTTAAAAGCGAGCTAAGGTCGTCGTGCATTAAAACGATGTCCGCGGCTTCGATGGAACTGTCGCTTCCGACGCCGCCCATGGCAACGCCGACGTCGGCACGCATGATTACGGGAGCATCGTTTATTCCGTCACCCGTAAAACAAACGTTTCCGCCGCCGTTTTCGGCTATGATTTTTTCGAGCGCGTGAACCTTTTCGTCCGGCAAAAGTCCCGCTATATGTCCGTTAACGCCACTTTCGCTAGCTATTGCGGCAGCGCTTAACTCTCCGTCGCCGGTGAGCATAAACGTTTTTGCTCCGAGCGCGTTTAAATCTTTAATAGCGCGAGCCGAAGTCGGTTTTATTTCGTCCGCAACGACGATATAACCTGAATACTCTCCGTCCTTTGCTAAATAAACAACACTACCCGCGCCTGAAAATTGACTTAAAATTTCAATTCCGTTCTCGCGCAAAAGTTTAATACTTCCGCACAGCAACGAATAATTATCGCCGCGAGCAATTACACCTTTGCCCGCAATCTCTTCGATTTCGCACTGCAAATTTGCCTCGATATTAAAAACTCCGCGAACGCGCGCCTCTGCGACTATCGCCTCCGCCAAGGGGTGAATAGAGGATTTTTCAGCCACAGCGGCTAAAGCTAAAAGCTCGTTTTCGGAACAATTCGAATTAAACGATTTGATTTCGCGAACCGAAAATTTACCCTTGGTTATAGTTCCCGTTTTATCGAAAACGAAAGCGGTTGTTTTGCAAAGAGCTTCGAACGTACCCCCGCCTTTAACCAAAATTCCGCGGCGCGACGCACTGCCGATTCCGCCGAAAAATCCCATAGGCACGCTTATGACCAGCGCGCACGGACAACTTATTACAAGAAGCGACAAAGCTTTAAACACCCACTCGCTCCACGCGCCCGTAATTAACGACGGAATCACCGCGATCAAAAGCGCGACGGCGCACACGGCGGGAGTATAATAACGCGAAAATTTAGTTATGAAATTTTCGGTTTTCGCCTTGCGCATAGAGGCATTTTCGACCATATCGAGTATGCGCGAAACGGTAGAATCGCAGAATTCGCGCGAGGTTTTGATATAAAGCACTCCGTTTAAACTTATGCTACCGCTCAACGTTTCGTCGCCTACGGCAACCCTGCGCGGCACACTTTCTCCGGTTAACGCCGATAAATCTAAATTACCCTCGCCCTTGACGATAACGCCGTCTAACGCAATGCGCTCGCCTGCCTTGACCACTATCGTTTCGCCGACTCGCACCTCATCGGGCGCGACTGTAAATTCCCTATCGCCGCGCAAAACGGTAGCCGTTTCGGGCGCAATGGACATAAGCTCTTTTACACCCTCGCGCGATTTACCCACGGCGTAGCTTTGAAACAGTTCGCCTGTTTGATAAAACAGCATAACGGCAACAGCTTCTAGATATTCGCCGATAATAAACGCGCCGACGGTGGCTATGCACATTAAAAAGTTTTCGTCGAGCAGTTTGCCTTTTGCTATATTTTTGACCGCGCGAAACAAAATGTCCCACCCGATGAAAAAATACGCGACAAGAAAACACGCGACGTTTAAATATACGTTCTCGCCTACAGCCGTAAATTCGGTTACGCATATCGCGCAAATTAAAAGCACCGCTCCGATTATAACTCGCAAAAGCCTTGTTTTTAGCGGATTTTTAGTCTTTTTCATAAATTTTTGCACCTTTTAAGTCGATTGCACTCTTCATATCTTGCAAAGCTCTATAAAGTAACTTTTTAAGCGACTTTTAAAGCCCTACGACCACTATTCCGTCGTCGAACTCGGCTACGACGCGCTTTATTTCTGCAAAAACCTCTTGCTTTCTATTTTCGTCGTAATCGAGAAGCATTTTTTGGAATATAAAGTTGACTCGAATTTCGTTAACGCCGTCTATAGCGGCAAGTTTGCGCTCAAGTTTCGCGGCGCAATCGGCACAGTCTAAATTTCTAAGCTTAAACGCTTTGTTCATAATTTCTTCTCCCGATAATTTATTTTTATTTGTTATTTTTGTTATTCTTCGACGTGTTCGAGCGCCATATTCATAATACACGCGACATGCTCGTCGGCAAGCGAATAATACACTTCTTTGCCGCTTTTGCGCGCCTTTACGAGCTTGCTTTGCCTAAGCACGCGGAGCTGATGCGATATCGCGGACTTAGTCATATTTAAAAGTCGACCTATATCGCAAACGCAAAGTTCTTCGCGCATGAGCGCCGCTAAAATGCTCGTTCGAGTGCTGTCGCCAAACACTTTAAACAGCTCGGACATATCGTATAACGCGTCTTCCGAAGGCATTTGCGTTTTAACTTTTTCTATCACGTCCTCGTGCGGATTGTCACCCGAACACAGTAAATCGTTTTTTTGCTTCATATTTTCACTCCTTAGCAAAACTAATATTTTTTCTGCCTTTTGCGTGGAACGGTTGAATAATTGTTCAACTGTTTTTTATTATATGCCTCTTTTCGGGTTTTGTCAACGATTTTGAAGTCTATTTAAAATAAAAGAATAAAATTTTTTTTAGCGGCAATAATCAACGCGTGGGCGTTTTCTTTTTATCTGCAAAAATCCAAAAAACGCGAAAATGAAAAACGCCGACTAAAAAATATTTAGGAGAGTCAAGCAAAATGAATCCTTTTAACGAAAAAGCGCAAAAACCCGAAGAGTATTTAGTCAATTTAAAAGAGCTTTATCCCGAGCCCTACGACAAAAACGAAACCGAACCGTATACGAAAGCGCGAATAGTGCTCGCAACGGGCGCGGAATTCGAGGCGAATTGGCACTCGCATCAAATGCAAAGACACGTTGCCGACGGCGATTTAAGAAGAGCTTTAGCCGTGTCGCGCTTTACCGAAAAACAGCAACAGCAAAAGCTTTCGCAACTGAAACCCGCGAGCGAGAGTATTTTGGAAACGACCATAGTTTACGAGCAACTCGCCGTAGATTTAACCGCCGCGATGGCTAAGCAAGAAGTCAATTTTAACGTTAAGCGCGCGCTCGATTTTGCTCTTTTAGAGGACTTCGACCATCTTTACAGATACGCTAATTTATTAGACAGCGACTACGGAATTCACGCCGAAAGACTTGTCGGCGGCTATACGGAGCTTACTCCTGCAAGACCGACGTTCGCGCATCACCGCCACCCTCTGGACAACGTAAAAAAGCCGACCGACAGCTTAAAAGACAACACCAAAACCGTGCTCAACACGCTTATTATAACGGCGGCGGAACAACAAACCATGAACTTTTATATGAACGCCGGAACCTATTATAAAAACGAGGCGGGCAAACGGCTTTATCAAGAAATTTGCTTGGTCGAAGAAGAACACGTTACGCAATACGGTTCGCTTATCGATAATACGTTGGGGCTTTTAGAGTGCAATTTGTGGCACGAATACGCCGAGTGTTATATATATTGGTCAAACTACCAAACCGAAACTGACGCGCGCATGAAAAAAATTTGGGAATACTATTTCGAGTTGGAATTAAGCCATTTAAACGCCGCGCGCAATCTTCTTAAAAAATACAGAAACAAAGACTACGACGAGGTCATTTCGGACGCAGAGTTTCCCGAGCCTTTAGAACTTAAATCTAATATCGATTACGTTCGCGATATTTTGAAAAACACCGTGCAATTCACGAGCAAAAATCACGAATACGCAAACGTGAACGACTTAGAAAAAGACGACAGATTTTTCGTTTATAACGCGGCTTTCAACGACCCGATTAAAGAAAATCCCGCGCATAAGGTAATTTTGGCTCACACCCAAAAGAAAGGCAAGGATTACCGCTTCGAAACGGACGAAAATCCCGTTAAAGCTCTGCGCGACAGAGAAACCGATAACTTAGAGGTCGGATATTTAAAAAACGCAACCGAAAGCGAGGGGTTTAAACCGCTGAAATAAAGTCAAAAATCGCTCGGTGATTTTAACGACAAATAAAAAAACGCGGAAACGGAGCTTAAAGCCTCTCCTTCCGCGCATTTTTATTTTTACTCTTATCTTTTCGATTTGTTAAATTGTTTTTTGCCGATATAGCTTTTTCTTTTGCAATTTATTACCGCCATCTTGTTAGAATTTTAAAAAAACGTCAAAAAAACGTTGCAATTATTTTCGCAAAGGTGTATTATATTGTTGCGACACAATTTTAATATCTTATGAGGCGAAGTATACTTCTCGGGTAGGAGTGTATTCTTTTCGCACATACGTATCTTTGCTTTATAAGATATTAGATTAAATTTGTGTCGCAGCAAAAAGCGAATGATGCATTTTTACTATATGCCGCAGGCTTTTTGCTTGCGGCATTTTTGATTAAAAAAGCATAAAACACGAAAGGAGAAGTATTATGAAACACCGCAAATTCATTCTTTGCCTCGTTATAATTATGATAACGAGCGTAGCCGCTTTTTCGCAATTCGGTTGCAAAGAAGAGCAATTAACTTTCAGCAAACAACAAAATCTCGGCTACGAAGACGGCTTTAATCAAGTTTCTACGCAACAATTAAGCGCCGCGGAAGTAGCGGCACTCGGTCCCGAATACGCTTACGACGAAAATTCTTCTTATTACGACGAAGATTACGAAGTTAGTTTTTCAAAGGTAAAATCTACCTCGTCATACGACGATTTATGCACTTTCGACGCGAATAACGATATTTTTTACCCCGGCGCCCTTCTCGATTTTAATACGATGACGCCTATAGAAATAAAAAGAGCCCCGCTAACCGTTACGCTTAACGGACTCGAAGGCGGAGGGATAACTTCCGATAACGATTTATATTGCACCGTAGACAACCCTACGCTGGCAAACGTTAAAAACGGAATTAAAAATTTAGTCAATAAAACCGTAAAAAATTCCGAAAACTCTATTCCAGCCAATGTAACGATGGACATCAGAAAAATCGAAAGCGAAGAAGAGTTTAATTTGAACTTGGGCTTCGGAATGAACTTCCGCAAATTCTACGTTAACGACGAATTCGATTTGACAAAATCTAAAAAACAAACGCACGTAGCCGTTATATTAAAGCAAGTTTATTTTACGGTAGCCGTATCGCGCGAAAACGACCGCGGCGAAATGCAATTTTTCTCAAAAGATATTTCTACCGACAAAGTAAAACAATATATCGGCGACGAAAAAATTCCCGTTTATTGCAACTCTGTTTCTTACGGACGCATTGCGATTATTTCGATTTCGAGCAATTATTCGTATGAAGATATATCGAACAGTTTGAAAATCGGATTCGGACAAAACAGTTCGAACCCCGGTAGTTCTTCTAAAAAAGGAATCTCTGCCGAACTTATTGCCGAATTTGAAAAACTTTCGGAAGATTCGAACACTACGATAAACGCTTTCGTATACGGCGGCGACACCGAAATCGCTTACGGACTTATGAACGCGGAAACCCTTACAGACATAGGCAATATTTTTTCCGAAAACAAAACAGAAAGCGCGGAAAGCGTTTGCGGCTTACCTATATCTTACTCTTTCAGGCACTTGGACGGAAGCCTTGCAAAAATTCAAGATTCTAACGAATACGTAGTTAAAAACGTCAAATACGTTCCTAAATATTTGGCGAATTTAAATTACTTGGACGAACTGATTCAAAGCAAAGAAATAAGAAATATGACCGAGCTTAAAATAGATCTTTCGGGCTTAGGCGACAACACCGTAATCAACCGAATTATTTCCGTCCCCAAAAACATCGAAAAGCTCGCACTCATCGGCGATAACGACATAAAAAAACCGAACGTCACGTTTAATAAATTGGCAATCGAAATAGCAAGCAGAAGTACTCCGCTCACCGTCGAGCTCAACAACGTAAACGTTAGCGTATATTCGCAAGATTCAAAAGGAACCGACACAGAAAAGGATATTCCTAAAAATATTCCGTTTTTAAAATGCGAATCGGACGTAGAAATCACTTTAATAGCCAAAGGCGACGTTAAAATTACGGGCGGAAATAACTCCCCTGCTATAGAAGTAGCAAACTTAACGATACAAAGCGACGGATTTTTAACCGTTATCGGCGGCGACGGCGATTATTCTACAGACGGCGGCTCGGCAATAATATCGCAAACAACTTCTATTACAAGCGGTAATATAACCTTGCAAGGCGGTAACGGCGGAAACGGCGGAAACGGAGACGACCGCGAAATAGGCGTATCCAACGAAAATAGCCCCACGGATCCCACCGACGACGGAGATAAAGGCGGAAACGGCGGAAATGCCGTATCTTCTTCGACTTTAATAATTAAAAACGACGCTAAGGTATATCTTATCGGCGGAAACGGCGGAAACGGCGGTAACGGCGGCAACGTTATAGGAGAAGGAAGTTATTTAGGATTTGCAGATTTACCCGACGGCGGTGACGGCGGTGACGGCGGTAACGGCGGACTACCCATTGCTATAGATTCTACAATTAACCTTTCAAGCAATTCGAAGCTATCGTTACAATACGGCAACGGCGGTAACGGCGGGAACGGTGGCAACGGCAGCAATGCAAAAAGCGCAGGAAACGGAGTATACCCAGACGGAAAAGGACATGGCGGCAACGACGGAATTGGAGGATTCGGCAATATCGGCGGAAATGGTGGAAACGGCGGGAACGGCGGAAGTTCTTATTCGTATGCATATTTTAATGTTCCATATAAAGGCACAACAGGTGACGGCGGGAACGGTGGCAACGGCGGGAATGCAATCGCAAAAGCATCGTATAATAAAGGAATAAAAACTTTAGAATACGGGACAGTAGGAATCGGCGGAGTCGGCGGAAAACGCGGAAAAAGCAGCACCGGCAGTCCGGTTAAAGGAACCGACAGAAGCACCACAATCGCAAGCAGCGGAGAACAAATCGATTACGATTATAACGTAGTAATTATCGAAAACTAAACGGCAAAAAAAGCGAACGAAAAACGACATTTTTAAAAAATTTTAAAATAAAACGGAGTGCATGCAAAATTTTTGAAATTTGCATATACTCCGTTTGCTTTTTATAAAAAACTTTGTTTTAAAACAAATAATCGACAGCCAAAATAACCGCGCCCAAAACGACCAAAATAACACCCGTTATTCTGTTCAGAGTTTTGGGTTGCGCTTTGTTTGCAAAAAGGGCGGCGAGCTGAGCAAACGCAAGCGTGCTTGCCGCGCAAACGATTAAAGCGAGTAAATCGGGGGCTCCGCCTATCGCAAAATGGCTGACCGCGCCCGTAAGAGCGGTTACACTCATTATAAAAACGCTCGTGCCGACGGCGGTTTTAAGCTCGTAGCCCAAAACCGAAGTTAAAACCAAAAGCATCATCATGCCGCCGCCCGCGCCAACGAAACCGCATATAAAACCTACCAGCGCGCCGCAAACGATAGACCTTATCGCCCTTTGCGCGGCAGTCGCTTCGGATAACCTTTTTTTGGGTTCCACCACGGGCTTAACGATAAATTTTACGCCTAAAAGCAGCGTCATGATCACCGAAAAATTGCCCATTGTGGTTTTAGGAACCACGCTCGCCACAAGACTGCCCACGGCGGTAAAGCATAAAACGGAGAACATCATAATAAGTCCGTTTTTTATATCGAGATTTTTATTCTTTCCGTACGTTATTGCAGAAGCCGCACTAGCCAACACGTCGCTTGCCAACGCTATTCCGACGGCCAAATACGAATCCATACCCAAAAAAGTTATAAGCATAGGGCTTATAACGGCGGCGGCGCTCATTCCCGCAAACCCGGTGCCCAAGCCCGCGCCGATTCCTGCTATTACGCAAACAATAATTTTTTGAAGCATAAAATATCCTTACGAAATTATAACAAACTCAACCCGACCCTTCCGAACTTTACGTTTTTACGATGAAGCTCAATCGTTTTCGCATTTTACAAAAACGTAATCTGCTTCGGTGATAGCCGCTTTTGCCGCGGCTTCGTCGAATTCGGACGTGACTTCCATAACCGCGCGCTTGTTTTCAAGCTCGACAACGACTGATTTTACTCCGCTAAGTCCGCCCAGAATTTTTTCGACGCGCGCTTTACAATGTCCGCACATCATTCCGTCTACGTATAAATATTTTTTCATAACGACCTCCGTTTTATTATTTTCTCTGTTATTATGGCTTCCGCCAATATTATCGCCGATTTCGGCGTTATTTAAGTTCAACTTGCAATTTTCGCCGAAATTTGAGTTTAAACACGAATTTTTTGTATCTTTCGCCAAGTTTTCAGCCGAATTTTCAGCCTTGTTTTTCGCCCAAGACTTTCCGCCGAACAGGCTGAGCCTTAAAGAGTTCGAAACCACGAATAAGCTAGACAAACTCATCATAGCCGCCGAAAATCCGGGCGTTAAATTTATTCCCGCAAAGCTGAGCGCGCCCGCCGAAAGCGGAATACACAAACAGTTGTAAAAGAACGCCCAAAACAAGTTTTGTTTGATTATACGCAAGCTTTTTTTACTCAAATTTAAGGCGTAAACCACGTCGGCGGGGCTGTTTTTCATCAAAACAACGTCCGCGTTCGAAATGGCGACTTCCGTTCCGCCGCCTACGGCGATGCCGACGTCCGCTTCGGCAAGAGCGGGCGCGTCGTTTATGCCGTCGCCGACGAAGGCAACCTTTTGCCCCTCGCTTTTAAGCGACTTAACGACGTCTCGCTTGCCGCCGGGCAAAACTCCCGCTATATAATCAATATTTAATTCATTAGCGACGGCTGCTGCCGTTTTGGGATTGTCGCCCGTAATCATTACGACCTTATAGCCTTGCGAGCAAAGCTCCGCGCAAGCTAGAGCCGCACTTTTTTTAATCTCGTCTTTTACTGCAAAAACAGCTAAAAGTTCGTTTCCTTTAATCAAGAACACGGGGGTTGCGCCTTTCGCGGCAAAACGCTCGAAAACAGCCTCGGATTTTTTTCCGATTTCATCGATAAGTCCGCCTATAAGCCCGTTATCGCGCATAAACGAGTAACTGACCGCATAACATTTTTCTCCCTCGATTTGTCCGCAAACGCCTCTGCCTTGCAAACTTTCTATATCTTCGGCTTGCGCCTTTTCTGCAGAATTTTCAACGCAATAATCGCAAATCGCTTTAGCCAGCGGATGCGAACTTTGCGATTCTAAGGCATACGCTATCGACAACGCTTCTTCCTTTTTTTCGAAAAATTCCGCATCGCTAACGGTAGGTTTGCCCTCCGTAAGCGTGCCCGTTTTATCGAACGCCACGGCTGTTACGCTTGCAAGCGTTTGGAGAGCCTCGCCCGAACGAATAAGCACGCCGCGCTCGGCGCTTTTACCCGTTCCGAGCATTACCGCAAGCGGAGTTGCAAGACCCAAAGCACAAGGGCACGAAACCACGAGCACCGAAACTCCGCGCGTGAACGCCGTTTGAAAATCCGCACCGCATATAAGCCAGATAGCGAAAACGATTAAAGCCAGGCATATAACGGCGGGCACGAAAACGGCGGCGATTTTATCCGCCAGTTTGCTTACGGGAGCTTTGCTTGCCCCCGCTTCCTCGACCATCGTTATTATGCGCGAAAGAGTTGAATTTTCGCTTTTTGCGGTGACTTTTATTACCAAATATCCCTTTTCCAACGCGCCGCCCGAAATAATTTCGTCGCCGACGGTTTTATAAACGGGAATACTTTCGCCCGTGATAGCCGCTTGATTAACGCTACCCTCGCCGCTAAAAACAACGCCGTCCAAACACACGCCCTCGCCCTCTTTTACGACTAACAAATCGCCGATTTTTATATCCGATAGTGGGGTTTTTACGATTTTTTCGCCTATTAGCAAATTCGCTTCGAGAGGCAAAAGCTCTTTAAGACGTTTTAGCGCGTCTCCCGTTTTTCGCTTGCTTTTTTCTTCTAAAAGCTTGCCCAGCGTTACGAGCGTGAAAATCATAGCCGCGCTTTCGAAATATAGCGAGTGAATTTTATGCGCCGCGGCGGCTACTCCTTCGGAAGATTGCAAAATTCCGATTTTAACGGTAACGCAAACACTGTAAATTATGCACGCCAAAGCGCCGGTGGCGATAAGAGAATCCATGTTCGGCGAAAGCTTAAAAAGTCGCTTAAAACCTACCGTAAAATACTTGTAGTTAAGCACGCCGATTGGCAAAAACAGCGCCGCTTGCACGATTGCAACCCTTAAAGGATGCTTTTCCGCGCTTAAAAACTCGGGAATAGGCAAGCCGAGCATTCCGCCCATGCACAAATAAAATAAAATCAGCATAAACGGAAGCGAAACGAAAAATCTTACGGAATAGTGATTTTTTTCGCCCGCGTTCGAATACGCTTCCGCCTTGTATCCCGCCCTTACGACGGCGTAAATTATGTCGTTTTCGGTCAATTTTTTTTCGTCGTATTCGACGATGAGCGCCGCGGTGGATAAATTTACGCCCGCTTTTATAACGCCCTCTAACTTTTTCACGTTTCTTTCTACAGCCGCAACGCATGCCGAGCACGTCATTCCGTAAACCGTAAATTTTGCCTTCATTATTATAAAAAAACCTCGTTACAGTCTGATTTTTTCTGTCTTTTGCATTATTTTTCGTTTTTTTGCTCTTTTAGCAAATAAAAACGCTAGTTCGGTTGCCCTCAAAAAAATATGAAACCGATTTCATATTTTTGCATGGCATATTATAACACCGAAAAGCGTTCTCGTCAACTAAAAGGAAACAGAATTTTATATTTTTATTTTTAAATCCAGCTCGGCGCTCGACAAAAGCTCGCCGTTATCCAGTAAAAGTCTGCCGTCGGGCAAAATATCGACGGCTGTATGAACTAGACTGTTTTCGCCGCGAATTACGGTGATTTTTTTACCCAAAACCGCGCTAAACGCCTTATATTCGCCGATATTCGCGCGCATCGAAAGATTTAAATCGAGAGTTAAAAACAGCGCGTCGAGGTCTATATTTTTACCTAGCTCGTTTTTCATCGTGGTGGCGATATTAAAAAGCTCCGTCGGAAGCTCGTTATTCGCGTTAATGCCTATTCCTATCACGCTATGCGCGATTTTATCGCCTTTTAAGGCGTTTTTTATTAAAATACCGCAGATTTTTTTGCCGCCGATTAAAATATCGTTCGGCCATTTTATTTGCGCTCGCAATCCGAAAGCAAGTAGGGTTTTAACTACGGCGACCGCGGCGTTGACTGTTATTAAATAGCAATCTTTTGCTGCAAAATCCTTATAAAAACTCAGCCGCGAAAAATACAATCCGCCCTCCTTAGAAGAAAAACTTCTGCCTTTCGTCCCCATTCCGCCAGTCTGCTTTTTCGCTATGACTACGACGTCTTCTCCGCCTTTAATAAATTTTTCGATATATTTGTTCGTCGAGTCGACGACTTCGAGCTTTTCGATAATCATTCGAACTTCTCCGCTTTTTATTTTTGTTAAATTTTGCCGAAAGTGCCGTTAATCGACCTATAGCGAGGCTTTTACAAATTTTTAAACTACAATTCGTCTAAAAAGTCGCAATCTTCGTCGCCGCTTAAAACTCGTTTTGCATAAGAAATCGCGTCGGACGCGGCTTCGTAAGAAAACCCCTTGGATAAAATTCTCCGATAGCATTTCGCTATAATCTGTACGTCTATATCGCAGGTTTCGCCCTCTGCAGTTTTGCTTTGCAAAAATTTTAAGGCGATTTTTTTCGCGCTGACAGCTTCGTTAACTCCGCCTAAGGCTTTAGCGACCGTTTTTTCGTCCACGCCCTTGGCTTTAAGCTCCATAGCCATAAGTCTTTTGCCTTTTTTGGCGGAATATTCAGAAACGTAACTTTCGGCAAACTCGCCGTCGCTGAGATAACCGTAGGAGCACGCTTTATCCACCGCTTTAAATGCTACGGGATAAGCGTATCCCTTGCCGATTAAATACTCCAGGGCTTGTTTTTTAGTCTTTTTATACTTTGAAATATAACCCAAAAGCCTATCGAAAGCAAAACTAAACTCGCTTTGCTCTTGAATTTCCAAAAGCTTTTCTTCTTCAATCTGCATTCCGCTTTTTAATCCGCTTTTTATTACGGTTAAATTATCTAAAGCGCAATAATATTCGCCGTCGAGATACAAGCTCGAGCGGCTTTTGTTTTTTTGTTGAACGGTTATTTGCGTTATTGTTTTCATAATATAAAATAGCGAAAATTAAGTAGAAAAGTCAAACGCCGAATTCGCGCCAAACGTTAGATAATCGACTTATAGGCTGCCTTTTTAAAAAGAAACCGTCGAAATCGGCAACGAATTTATCGGCTGAATCCACGCTTAAAACAAGCCTTACTTCGACCTTCTCGCCGTATTCGATATTTTCGACCAAACACCTTTCGGGGAGCTTAAACGCCGAAAACTTTTTGTAGTTTTCATACGAAAAACTTATCGAAAAACAAGCACACTCCAAAAGCTCCGAAAGAGACGAACCGTCAACAGCAGCAGCCGCGGCTTCGGTATAAGCGCGAACAAGCCCGCCCGCGCCTAACTTTATTCCGCCGAAATAGCGAGTGACCACGCACACGACGCCCGTAAGCGCGTGCGCTTTAAGCACGTTTAAAATAGGCAGACCCGCGGTGCCCTGAGGCTCGCCGTCGTCCGAATATTTTACTCGCTCCTGCCCCTCGTCCGTAACTATGTAAGCGTAACAGTTATGTCTGGCTTGAGCGTGTTCTTTTTTAACGCTCGCCAAAATTTTACGTGCGGCGGCTTCGTTTTCGGCTTTTTTAATCACGCCGATAAACCGCGAGCGTTTTATTTCAATATCGCTTTTTCCGTTATCGGCGGTAAACATTTTCGCACCTCGCTTAATCCGAGCGGACTTAACTATAAATCGACTCGAACTAAAATAAACTTAATTTAAAACGACTTAGCCTAAAATGACCTTAACGTGAACTTTTTTGCCTTTATGCAAAACGAATTCACCGCTAGCGGCGATATCTTCCGAAAGTTCTAAAGCTTTGATATCGACTTTGCCGTCGTTAATCATAACGCCGCCGCCTTCGATAAGTCTGCGCGCCTCGCCCCTAGAGGGAGCCACACCCGCCGCCACCATAATTTCGGGAATAAAACGCAAATCTTTGCTTATCGTCACGCTGGGCATGTTAGAAGAATCGCCCGAAAAAGCAGCGCGCGCTTGTTTTCTGCACTCTTCGGCTTTTTGTTCGCCGTGAACGAGCTTAGTAACCTCGTAAGCGAGGCGTTCTTTAGCGGCGTTCATTCGTTCGTCGTTATAGCGAGTAAGCTCTGCGATTTCGTCTAAATCCATAAAGGTTAAAAGCTTCATGCACTCTGCGACCTTAACGTCCTCGACGTTTCTGAAATATTGATAGAAGTCGTAAACGGGGCATTTGTTTTCGTCGAGCCAGAGCGCGCCCTTTTGCGTTTTGCCCATTTTTTTGCCCTCGCTGTTTAAAAGCAGAGTGCAAGTTAAGCAAAATGCGTCTTGCTGTTTTTTACGGCGAATAAGGTCAACGCCGGCGAGCATATTCGACCATTGATCGTCGCCGCCCAACTCGAGCTTACAATTATAATCTTCGTTAAGCTTTAAAAAGTCGTAGCCCTGCATAAGCATGTAGTTAAATTCCAAAAAGGTAAGTCCCTTTTCGAGCCTTTGCTTATAACATTCGGCGGTGAGCATTTTATTAACCGAAAAATAAACGCCGATATCGCGCAAGAAGTCTACGTAGTTGAGTTTTAAAAGCCAATCTTTATTGTTTGCGACGATTGCGGCGTTTTCGCCCTCGAAACGAATAAAGCGCGACATCTGTTTTTTGAAACACTCTACGTTATGGTCGATAGTTTCGACAGTCATCATCGTGCGCATATCCGTTCTGCCCGAAGGGTCGCCTATCATTCCGGTGCCGCCGCCGAAAAGCGCGATGGGGGTATGCCCGTATTTTTGCATCCACGCCATAGCCATTATGGGAATATAATGCCCGATATGCAAACTGTCCGCCGTGGGATCGAACCCTACGTAGAACGAAACCTTTTCGGTTCCGAGCATTTTATATAAATCTTCGTCGTAAATAGTTTGCTTTATGAATCCGCGTTCTTTAAGCACGTCGTAAACGTTGTTTTTGATTTTTTCCATAGTCAAAACTCCTAAATTAAAATTCTTAAAAAAATTCTTAAAATAAAATTCGTGAAACAATACTTTTAAAAAAATAACATTTTTAAAGTAAAGCGATAAAAGATTATCGAAAAGTCCGCAAAAGCTAGACCCTGGCGACTTTTAATTTACATTATGCCGTTATTATATCATTTTTTTGTAAGGATTGCAATTAAACTCGGTTAAAATATTTGTATAAACCGAAAAAATATGCTATAATTTACGTGTTTGAATAAATAAAAAGCTTTTTAGGAGGAACTAAATGCAATATTCTAAAGAAGTTGAAAGAATGT
>CAYVKZ010000027.1:0-24426 GCA_964452295.1 uncultured Acidiphilium sp. | reverse complement strand
AATAAGGAATAACGGCGGTTATTCTGCCCGCGCTGGCACGACGAAGCGCGTCGATGCACACTAAAAGTTCCATAAGATTTTCGTTAACCGGGTAAGACGTGGACTGAATTATAAATACGTCGCGACCTCTTACCGTTTCGCCGATATGTACGCTGGTTTCTCCGTCGGAAAAATGCCCTACTTCAATTTTGCTGAGTTCTAGCTTAAGCTCGCGCGCGATAGCCTCCGCGAGCGGCTTGTTGGAATTGCCTGAAAAAAGCTTTATTTCCGTGCTGTGTGTAATCATTGTGACCTCCGCCGTCTTTTTTCTAATTTTACGTGTTAAACGTTTTTGCCTTTGTTTCAGCTTGCTTCTTTTTAGATTGTTTAATTAAGTTTCGCTAATAAAAAAGCGAGTGTTGTTATCATGATAATAAAAATGTGCGCGACAGTCAACTAAAAAAGCCCCAAAAAAGTTTTTTGTGTAATTTATTTTGATTTTTTTGTCTTTTTCTGCTCAGTTTGCTCCCGATTTACGTTAATAACGGACGACGTCGGGATTTTTTAGCTTATTTTATTTTTACTTTCTTTTTTTTGCTCCGTTTTTTCCCGATTTACGTTAATAACGGACGATGTCGGAATTTTTTAGCTTATTTAATTTTTAAGCTTCTTTTTTAAGAAATTTTTCTTTTCGCCTCAAAAAATCGTTTGAGTAGGTCTGCGCACTTATCTTCGAGAACGCCGCCCGCGCTTTTTGTTTTAAAATTAAGTCCGCTTTGCTCAAAAACGTTGACTGCGGAACCTTCAGAACCATTTAGCGCAATTTTTTCGTCCGAAGTTTTATCGATTTTTTTAAAACAGCCCGATTTTTGCTCGCTCGCGCCGAAAACCACGCGTTCAATACGCGAAGAAACTATCGCACCCGCGCACATGGCGCAAGGCTCTAAGGTAACGTACATTTCGCAACCTTCCAGTCGCCACCCCAACTTTTTGCTCGCGGCGATTATCGCGTTTATTTCGGCGTGATATATAGCGCAATCTTTTTGTTCTTTTTCGTTTTTGCCGCTAGCTATTATCTCGCCGTTTTTTACGATTATCGCACCTACCGGGATTTCGCCCGATTCTAACGCTTTTTTTGCCTCCATTATGGCGTATTCCATAAAAAACTCGTCGATTTCTCGCTGTTTTTGCTCGATTTTTTTGAGCTTTTCAAGCTGTTTTTTTGATTGAATCAGCCCGTTCATTTGTGATATTTACCCCCGCCGTTTATCATAAACGCGCGGTAAAGCTGCTCGGTCAGCATTACCCTAAAAAGCATATGCGGAAAAGTCATTTGCGAAAAAGATAAAAGTTCGTCCGCGCGATTTTTTACGCAATCCGAAAGCCCGCACGAAGAGCCGATTACGAAAGTAATTTCGCCTACTTCATCCTTGGCTTTTTTAAGTTTTTCGGCAAACTTTTCGGAAGAACACCCCTTTCCTTCTACGCATAGAGCGACTACTTTTCCGCGAAGACACGACATAATTTCGTCGCTTTCCTTTTTTAAAGCGACGGATACAGACACGCCCTCGAGATTTTCTTCTTTACACTCGATTATGTTGAATTCGCAAAAACGCGAAAGTCTTTTTTTGTACTCGTTAACCGCGTCTAAGTAAAATTTGTCTTTGATTTTACCGACGGCGACTATATTCACTTTAAACATTTTTACCGATTATTGAGGAATTAAATTTAATATCCAAAAGCACGCGCAAATAGCTATTCCCGCCGCGGAAAATATGAAAAATTGCTTGCGCTGCTCGCGTTTGTCTAAAATTTGCAAGTATTTTTGCGTTACTTCGCGCTCGAGCTTCGGCTCGTCGCATTTTTTTATTAGGTAATAAACCGAAAACGCAAGCACCAAAATCGCTAAAACTCCCAAACATATTTCCAGCCACGAAGGAAAGTTAAATCCGTTAGGCGCGATGAAGTACAGCGTTATTATATATAAGTTGTTTATAAAATGCACTATCGTCGACGGAATAAGCGAACCGCTTTTTAACGCCAAAAGGCAAAACAGCGCTCCCATAACGAATTGATAAGGCGTTTGCGCGGGGTTTTTATGAAAAAGCGAAAAAAGCACTCCGCCCGCTATCACGGCAAACACTCCGCCCAATCTTTTCAAGCTTGCAAAAACGAAGCCGCGGAATATGAGTTCTTCGAAAAACGCGGGCAACGCGCAAATGAATATAACGCATAAAACGTAGCTTAAAAAACTCTGCGAAGGAAGGGTTATCGTAGTCGCCTCATAGTTAAATAAGTGTCCCAATAGGTCGATAAACGCGGTGTTCAGCCATGATAAACCAAACAGCGCGCCGAATGCGATAAGCAAGCCGAGCCATAAATATTTAAGCTCGAATCCGTTAATTTTGCATACCGCTTTAACCGAAAATTTTCCGCGGACGGTTACGTATACAGCGGTTAAAATCAGCCCGAGCGAAGATAAAAAATATGAAAGATAAGTGCCGACTTCGCTTTTGGAAAAATCGGCTCCGCTTTCCCCCGCCGCCATTATTATAAAGGAATACACCAGCGAAACCGCCAGAGCGGCAATCGACGCGGCTGTAAAAACCGTTCCGCCGTCCGCGCCCGTAAGCAGCGAATTATTAAACGTTTTGTTGTTTTGTTTTTCGTTTTTTGCTCTCATAACATGATTATATAATATTTTTCGTTTTAAGTAAAGTTTTTTAACTTAAAAATTAAGTAAAGTTTTTTAACTTAAAAAAGCTTATTCGTTCGATTATTCGGTCGAAATACGCAACATGACACAAAATGAATATTTTTTGATTTATTTGCGCTTGCGTTTGCTATTTTTTAGTGATATAATCGCCTTATAAAAAAAGGAGTTGTTAAAAATGCAAAATCAAAAGCTTGAACGCAACGAAGCCGAGCAAAAAACAAACCGCGGACGATTCGGCGAATGTGCGATTTTATACATAATCGAGGCGGCGCTGGAATATTTCGTCGCGCTTTCGGTAGCGGATACGTACCTTGCAAAAATAACGAAAGCCGTCGGAATGTCGGACAGCACGACCGCGGTTTTGGCGGCGTTCGTTTCGCTCGGATGTAGCTTTCAGTTTATTTCCACCCTTATAATTCGCACGCGCCGCGTTAAAAAAATAGTTACGGCGGGGCATTTTTTAAGCCAAGCGCTGTTTACTTCGGCATATCTTTTGCCTTTGGCTGCTTTTTCGGGCGAACTTAAGTGCACTCTTTTGGTAATCGCGCTTTTAGGCGCTCAAATTTTGCACAATACGGTAGTCGCGCATAAAATAAACTGGTATATGGGTATGATTCGCGACGAAAAACGCGGAGTTTTTACTTCTTTAAAAGAAATAATCTCGCTTTTGGGCGGAATGATTTTTACTCAGGCTTTAGCCGCAAGCTTCGACCTTTTCGAGGCAAGAGGCAACGAAACGGCGGCGTTCGTTTTCGGCGCGATTATTCTCGGGGTTATCACTCTTTCGCACACCGCAACGCTTATTTTTACAAAAGAAAAAGAACCCGACTCTTTCGCCGCCGAAAAAAGCGTTTCTTTTTCGGAAAGCATCAAGTCGCTTTTTAAAAACAAAGACATGCTGAAAATTATTTTCACCTTCTCGCTTTGGTATGCGGCAAACTACGCCGTGCTATCTTTTTCGGGCACCTATCGCAACGAGGAACTCGGGTTTTCGCAGACTTTTTCAACCACTATTGCCACGGTTTGCAGTCTTATCCGCGCGGGGATTTCAATTCCTATGGGTAAATTCGCCGATAAAAAAGGCTTTAACAAACTGCTTTCGCTCTGCTTTGCCGCGGGCGCTTTGGGCTTCGGAATTTACGCGTTCACGGTCCCCGCGAACGGAAAATTCTTATTCCCCGTATTTTATATGCTATATAATATTGTCGGCGCGGGAGCAAGCATGGCTAGCATAAATCTTGTTTACGACTATATTCCCTCCGAGCATTGCACTCAAGCGTTCGCTTTAACGAACAGCGTGGCGGGAATAGTAGGTTTTTTAACGACTCTTGCCCTTACCCCGATAATGAACGCAGTTCAAGCAAACGGCAATATAGTTTTCGGGACTACTATATATTCGCAACAAATTTTTGCGATTTTTAGCTGTATTATCGCCGCTTTCTTATCCTTTTTTACGCTTAAATGCTTCGGCAAGCGCAAAAACGCAAAAGAATAGTTTTTTTAAAATTCTATTTTTACAAACGAAAAAACAAAACAGAGGTATCCGTTAAAAAGCCTCTGTTTTTTAATTATTTTTTGCAATTTATCAAACTTTTTCGTAATTTTTTTTGTATTCGCCCGGGGTGTAGCCGAAAGCCGCCTTAAAAGTCCTTATAAAATTCGACTTGCTCGAATAACCCGCACGCTCTGCCGCGTCGGAGATCGCGGCGCCCGATAAAAGAAAACCGCGCGCGGCTGAAAGCCGCCTAGCTTTTAAATAGCCGCCCGGAGTAGCACGCAAAAACCTCGAAAACAAGCGGTTTAAAGTGGAGAGCGATATAAAATGACGCTCGGCAAGCGCACTAGCCGAGGGAATTTCGGCAAAATTGAGATTTATGTCCTTTAAAACTCGGGATAAAAGAGCGTTTTCTTGCAAAAATATATTTTTTTCGGCAACGGGAACGCCCGCCACGCCCGCGCATAAAACGGCGATAAGCCTAACGGCGTAGGCGTAAGTCGAAAGCTCGGTTTCTGTTTTGGTTTTGCCGCAAAGATAGTCGCACACGGCGCGCATTTCGCTTAAATTCTGCTCCGTTTTTTGCCGAACGAGAGGCGAACTTAGATTTAATAGCGGATTAAAAAGCTCGCAATCGAAATCCAGCCAACAACAAACGTATTCAAAAGGCTCGCCCGGACTGCCTACGCAATGGTGAAGCGCGTTTGGTTTTATTATCAGCGCGTCGTAAGGCGAAAGCGAATAAACCTCGCCTTCCACCATAAAATTCACATTTTCGCGAAGCAAAACGATTATCTCTATTTTATCATGCAAATGAAGAGCGTAATCCGCCTTAACGACGTTATCCTCGCCGCTATAATCGTATTCGAACTCAAGCGATCCGCCGAGCTTTACGTTCAATTTTTTTAGTTTAGTATCCGACATTTTAAAAACTTCCCGAAAAAGCGATAAAACCTAAAAACAAGGCGCAAAAAATTAAGAGAAATTACAACAAAACCTCTTTATTGGTGCCGTAGAAAACGTCGTTTTTGCGCGAAAGTTTTCGGCAAATTCTTTCGAAGTTTTCCCAAGAGATAAAACCGCCGTCCATCTCGTAAGAATGTCCCCAAATATACAAGAGTTTACCCTCGTCCGAATTAGAAACTTCCGCATTCAAAAACTCGTCGACGATTTTTTCGAAGTCTTTTTCGATGTAATAAACGGACGGATTAAAGCGGAATAAGTTTTTCTGCTTTGAAAAATCGTGCGTGGAAGTAATCGTGCGCGCGTATTTTACGCCCGTATTGTTTTTTATAAGCTCGGCGACTCGGTCGTTATTGTTTACGCCGCCGCAAGGATATGCCATTCCGACGACCTCGTAGCCCGCTAGGTCGGAAAGCATTTTTCTGTCCGCTTCCACTTGATAAATAACACTCGCGTCGTCTAAATCGGTAAGATTAGGGTGCGACAAGGTATGAACGGCAATTTCGTGTCCGCTATAAATTTTGCGAACGTCCGCCACAGAAACTTTATTGTGCGTAATCACTTTCTCGTTGCAATAAAAATGCTCGTTTTTTACTCCGAAAAGCGCGGAATTTAAGTTAAAAGTGGCTTTTAAATCGTATTTGTTTAAAATTTCTATCAAACGAACGTCTTGCGTTACGCCGTCGTCAAAGCTGAAAGTTATTGCCTTTTTTTTATCGTTCCACATAATTTTCTCCTAAAGCGCGGCTATGCGATTTTTTTATCGCTCCTCGCTTTTTGACTACATTATATCACGCCTTATAAATAATTTCAAGCGCTTGCCCTCGTTTTACAAAAACAAAAAAAGCAAAAAAAACGGCTCGACGAAAAACTCCGCTAAGCCGAATAAAAACAAACGAAAACAAATGAAAACAATTAAAAAACAAATCGGAAAAACATTTTTTTATCCGCAAAAGAGCTAATTTTGACTAAATCGTTAGACAAATAAGCGCGGATTTCTTTTCGTTCACGATTTTTGCGACTGTTTTTCTCAATTTTTCGCGGAAAGGCGCTTTCATGCCGCCCGCTTTATCGAAAATTTCGTCGCTGACGAAGCTATACAAGGGGCGACCGAACAAATCGACTTGCATAACGCTTTGCGGATCGACCTCGTATTGCTCTTTAAGCCGTCTGACGTATTCGGCGCATTGACTTTCTTTGCCCACGACCGAATTCACTTCGGCTCCGATTTCAACCTTGACGATATGCAAAGAAGGTGCAGCCGCTTTAATTCTCACGCCGTAATTGCCGCCCGTTTTGACCATTTCGGGTTCGGAAACGGTTATTTCGTTTTCGGCGGGAGCCACTATACCGTAACCCGTTTGCTCGGCTTCGTCGAGCGCGTTTTTAAGTTTTTCGTAACCGCACTTTGCCTTTTTCAGCTCGGAAATAAACTTTACGGCTTCAAAGTCGTCGGCTATATCTTCGCCTGCCGCACTCGATAAAGTTTTATAATAAAGCGAGCGTTCGGGCTCGAAATTTATCTTAACGCTACCGTCGCCGAGCCCCAGTTCGCAATACACGCTTGCGGTTATATCCAAAGCCGCCACCGCTTGCTCGATTTTTTCGTAGTCGCGCATTTTTTTAACCTCTCCGCTAGAAGTGAGAGCGCCCAAAAGTGCGGCTATAGCACCGTTATCGGCACTTAGCGTGCGCATCCACTTGGGACAATAGACCGACGCGCGCGCCACAGGGAACTCTAAAAGCACGGCGGATAAAAGCTCGTCTATATCCTCGGCTGTAAGCTTTTCGGCATTTTTTACGATAACGCCCGCGCCGTATTTTTTTTGCAATTCGTCGGCTAAGGTTAAGGCATTTTGCGAAGTTTCGTCTTTAACGTTTAACAAAATCACGAAGGGTTTGCCTATCTGTTTAAGCTCTTCGATAACTCGCTTTTCACACTTAGCGTACGACTCGCGCGGAATATCCGTAAAACTGCCGTCGGTAGTTACGACCACGCCTATTGTTGAATGTTCGCGAATAACACGCCTCGTTCCTATTTCGGCGGCTTCTTCGAAGGGCATATCCTTATCGCTCCAAGGCGTTTTGACCATTCTGGGCGCGCCGTTTTCGTCTTTGCCGAGCGCACCGTCCACTATATAACCCGCGCAATCGATAAGCCGAACTTTAGCTCTGCCACCGCCCGCCACTTTAATTTGCACGGCTTCGCCGGGTACGAACTTCGGCTCGGTAGTGGTAATGGTTTTGCCCGCGGCGGATAAAGGCATTTCGTCGGTCGCGATTGCCTTTTTAGACCGCCCCGCAATGTTCGGAATTACTGAAAGCTCCATAAATTTCGAAACGAAAGTAGACTTTCCCGTTCTGACGGGACCTACGACGCCTATATAAATATCGCCGTCCGTTCTTTTTTCCACGTCTTTGTAAACGTCAAACTTTTCCATAAAAATCTCCAAAAAACCTAAAGCCTTGGCAAAACCGAGGGCGAAATAAAAGCGCGCGTTTTTATCGCTTACGGTTAATGCCTACGGTTTATGCTTACGGTTTATAATATATGCCGCCATACCCTCACTTATGCTTGACAACAACCAAAAAAAAGAGTAAAATTTAGTTACAATTTTAAGTTGCGGTATTTTTCGAGCGCCGCAATTGCGAATTGTTACATCGGGGTGCTGCCGAAATTTTTAACGGCGGCTGAGATTATACCCATTATACCGTACCCGGTAATTCGGGAACGGGAAAAGTATCTTCTTGTTCACCCCCTTATTATAGGAGGTTTTTTTATGTCAATTTTTTGCTCGAATTTGCTGTTCTTGTTCGACGAAGCGCCCGAAAGCGCCGCCGAAACACTCAACCGAATCTCGATGGGCGTGATTTTGCTCACCGCCGCGATTATGCTTTTGCTGTCACTGAAAAAGCGCGCATTCGATTCTAAAGAGCTTGCCTTTGCCGGAATTGCGGTTTCCGCGGGATTTTTGCTCTCGTTTATTAAGATAGCGCCAGTGGAGTACGGCGGCTCGATAACGCTTGCGTCGATGCTTCCCGTTATGCTGTTTGCCTATTATTACGGCTTTTCGCACGGACTTTTGGTAGGCGTAATTTTCGGACTTTTAAACTTTATTCAATCGCCCTACATTTTAACCCCGGCTACTTTCCTTTTGGATTACGTTTTAGCCTATGCGTGTATCGCTTTTGCAAGCATAATCGCTAAATTCAAAAACAAAGTCGCGGGAATCGTTGCGGGAACGGCTTTAACTTACATCACTCGTTTTTTAATGCACTTTTTATCGGGACTTGTGTATTTTTCGAAAAACGCAATCTGGACTAATTTACCCGCCTCGAGCGGCGCGCTATATTCATTTTTATATCAAATCGTTTATTTAGCGCCCGACTTTGCCATAACTTTAATCGCATTTTTATTGCTAAATAAATATGAAATACTTCAAAAACTTTCCCCGCATGACTTATAACATAGCCGTGCGAGCGGTTCAATAATCAAGCTCAAACGACGCAAAAAGCCCAACCTGTGTAAGGAAGGGCTTTTTATATAAAAAAAAGCGGGGAAGATTTTAACTTCACCCGCGATTTTTTTATAATTCTTATATAAAGCGAATTTTTTGCCTTAAAAAGTCCTTTTTTGCAGTCGGTACCGCTTTGATTTATGGTTACCGCCGACTGCCTCGGCTTTATTCGTAAATATATTCGCCGGCGGTGCCGTTAGCACCCTTAGAACCATTGTTAGCCTTATGATGACTTGAGTAATCAGATTCAGAGCTGCCCTTGCTACCACCGTTTCCGCCGTTTCCGCCTAAACTCGAACCGTTATACACTTCAACGTCGCCGGCTATACTTTGCGCGTCGGTATACGGATTTGCTCCGCCTTTACCACCGGCGCCGCCGTTTCCGCCATGACCGCAAGTACCGCAGAACAGACCGCTATAAACAGCATCTCCGCCTCTTCCGCCGTTGCCGCCTTGTCCGCCTTGTCCGCCCGAGCCGTTATGGATAAGCAGTTTTCCGCCTTTTAAAGATATGCCGTCTCCGCCGACAACGATAGCCCAGCCACCGTTGCCACCGTTGCCACCTGCTCCGCCTGCGCCGCCTGCGTCTGCTCTGTCGTTGTTATGGCCTTCTAAGGTAGAACCGGTATAGCCATCTCCGCCCTGTCCGCCGACTCCGCCTTGTCCGCCGTAAGCGTTTATTGCGTTTACGCTTTCGATAGTAAGATTATTCGTTTTAAACCCTATGCCGCCGGCTCCGCCTTGTCCGCCGCTTTTGCCGTTACCATTGGTTCCGACTTGTCCGCCGGCTCCGCCTTGTCCGCCATAAGCGTTTATTGTGTTTACGCTTTCAATAGTAAGATTATCCGCTTTTAACCCTATGCCGCCGTTGCCGCCGATTCCACCGGCTCCGCCTCTCGAAGAGAAAATACTATCTCCGCCTTGCCCGCCGACTCCGCCTTGCCCGCCATAAGCGTTAAGTTCGTTAAGTTTATTTATTATAACGATATTTGCGTTAATTCCGCAACCGCCGTATCCACTCGTCCCGCCGGTTTGAGCTTCTATCATAGACCATGACGATGAACCATTCGTGCCTTTTTCGCCGTTACCGCCGTTGCCGCCGTAAGCATAAACAGAACCTTTTGCATTTACAGTTAATTTTTCGGCAAACAAACCGTCGCCGCCGGAACCGCCGTTAGCGTTCGAATTTCCGCCGCGCAAAATTAAGCTACCGACACTATCCGTTGAAGTTATATTTATATCTTTTGCGCGCAACGCCGCGGGAGAGTTTCCTTCTTCATCGATAATTTCGTTAATTCCGTTATAAGTTAAATTTACGGCAACGTCTTTAGTGAGTTCGGAAATATCCAAAAATCCGTTTGCTCCGGTTATTTTTACACCTACGTTATTAAGAGTGATATTAATATCGGTATCCCAATCTTTATCGAATTTAAGCGAGAACGGCGAAACGAGATTTTTGATAACCTGACCGCTTGTATTTCTAGTATAATAACCGCCGTTTATTACTATCGATTTAATAGGCTTGCCTTGGTAATAAGGCGTAATCTCATAAATGCCGCTAAACGGACTTTCACCGTTAAATTCGGAAATATCGTCTGTTCTTTGCTGATAGACGTCTAAATTGATTGACAATTCACCCGTTTTAGAGTTAAACTCTATGTCGTCGTTAATCATAAGCGAATTTATCGCTTTAATTTTTTCGGCGTATAGCTCTGAACAATTATTATACATGTATTCGTCTAATATATCGATTACGTCTTGATATTCGTTGCCCAAAAGATACCAAACACAATATAAGCTGTCATCTGCAAAATCGACCAACGTTGTATAATCGGTGCCGTCGGCATGCTGATTAATCCAAGTGGAATAATCGCTGTAAAAATTTTCTAATGTAGTAGCGCCGAAAGTCTTTTTAGAGCTGACGTCTATCCTTAATGAAGACCAGCTCGTACTAGTCGTTTCTGATTTTAAAACGTTCGAGCTCGCACTGACTGACGCGTCTACGCCAGTTTTTGCAAAACGCATCGAAAGCTCGGATTCGATCGCATTCCGCCATTCTGCCTCGCTTGCCGCGCTTGTATCGATAGCTTGATAAAACACGTCTACCCTTTCGCCGTATACGGCGGACATTATTACATGAGTACCCCACATCGAGATAAATTTTTGCGCGCTAAGTTCTTTGCTGCGGACCTTTAGCGCATCGGAGATAAGCTCGTCGGAAATGATTTTGCTAAAATACGAAGGGTCTTTATATCCGCTTATATCAACGCGATAACCGTCTTTTATATATGAGTAATTATACGAATATTCTTTTGTTTGGCTTTTTCTTTTAGCGGTAAATCCCGAACTCGCCGAAACGCTAATCGAAGGTAGTTTATTCGTTAAGAACCCGCCGTTTTTGTTTTTGCGTGATCCTGCAGATATTTTTAAAGAAACATCCGAAGTATATGAATTCATCATCTCGACCAAGCTCGAATAACTACTGCTTTCGCCATTTTGTTTATTTATGTTCTCGCGATATATTTCGTTATAATATAAGTCGTCGTTAAAAACCTTTTTACCGCCGGATACCGTAACTAAATCGGTAGCGTTAACAAGGTCAATTGTTTTTCCTAATTGACCGTATTGAGCATAATCATTCTCATAACTTTCGCGAGTTATAGTAAGCGTAGCCGTTTTGTTTGGCAGACTTTCGTAATTCGTTCCGGTTATAAAAACCATTATTACCAAATATTCCCCTTGGTCTATAGCGTAATCGACCTCGTCGCCGTCTTTATAGTAATAATATACTACGTTAATCGATTCATCGGGTAAATTTATTGCCTTTATTTCTTGCGGTTCGCCGTCGTATTCGACAGTTTTATCGAGGAATATAACGTTAGAAACGTCAATCGTTGCTTTTTTAATGGTTAAAATCGCAGTTTTATCGGGAATAGGATTATAAAAAGAATCGCCGCTGAATTTTGCGGTTATAACGTATGTTCCCGCTTCGGTTTGAGCGTTGCCTTCGTAAGTAACGGTTACGCCATCGGGTAAATTGGTTGCATAAATCGAGTGAGCCGTTCCGTCGTAAGTAACGGTAGTATCAGAGAAGGAAACACCGCTTAAATCGTAGTTCTTTTTGTTAGAATCTTCCCAAACGGCGGTTACGGTCGTATTTTGAGTTACGTTATTGAAAGATCTATCAAAACCGGCAAATTTTTTACCGTCACGTTTGTATTCGGGAGCGGTAGCCGAACCTAAATATTTAACGGATTGAACCTCGGTACCGCTTGTTAAAGTTCCGCCTCCGCCGCTGAACGTAACAGTATAAACGTTGCGCTTAAAATATACGCGTAAAACCAACGTTCCGCTTTCGTTTATAATGCCCGAAGATTCGGATGCGTCGCTTAAAGTAAATCCGTAATAGCTGTATTCGGGAGCGACAACTTCCGTACCGCTTTTTCCTTGCAAAATAAAACGATCGGCTAAAGTATATTCGGAATTTTCGATATTTTCCTGATAATATTCGACAGCATAACTAGCAACCGCACCGCTTATAATTGTCGAAGTAGGGTCATTCGGGGTAACCGGGGTTTCGGGTTCGTTTTCGTCACGGAATTTCGCGTAGACGGACATACTCTCTTTAATAGGAGCGTCTAACAGCGAATTGGTCGTGAACGGTTTGAGCCAATAACCTTCGTCCCAATACCAACCCTCGAAAATGTAGCCGTCTTTAACAGGGTCCCTGGGAATGGCAACGGCTTCGTGTCCGTTTGTGTCGATAGTAGCATATAATGCGCCATCCACCTTAAAGTACAGCTTAATTTTTACGCCTATGCATGCCGCAAGACACGTGGAGCATATAAGCACTAAAATTAAGCTAAGCAAAATGCTTTTCCTTCTCATGTTGCACCTCTTGTAAAATATTTTTACAACCGAAAGCTTAAAAGCCGATAAATAAATTCTGCCGTTAATAGCCGCATTATATCCGATGATACTGCCAAAAATCCGAAAAATCTAACGAGCCGTTCGGAAGCTCAACCGATTTTTGGATTTTTTTGCGTTATCCGTCTAATATCCGCTAAAGGAACTTACTATTTATTGGCAATCTCTTTCTTACAGTTGTAAGATATTATAATTATAATTCTTACAGTTGTAATTTGTCAAGTATTTTTCTTACATTTGTAAGATAATATTCTTATGAAAAACAAATTTGCCGAAAGATTGAAAGAATTACGAACAGACAGAGGACTTAATCAGATAGAGCTTTCCGCCGCAATAGGGGTAAGCAAAGGGATTATCAGCCTTTGGGAAAACGGACTGAGAGAACCGGGGATGTTTTCGCTTATTCAGCTTGCTAAATTTTTCGACGTAAGCATCGATTTTTTAGTCGGACTTAACGATTGATTTTTCGGACTAAAAGATTGATTTTTTTATTATACAACAATGGTTTTTTAGCGATATACTTTTAAAAATCGTAAAATAAAAAACGCCTTTTTGGCGCTTTTAAGTAAAAAACAGCCGCGAACGACCTCGCCGCCGTTTTATTTTTTTATTTATAAATAAAATCACGATTAAATTTTGAGCTTAAGCAAAAAATCTTAATCGTGTTTTTTATATATTATTTAATATGTTTATTTGATCAAATTAAAAGCGACAATAGCGGAACGGTGATTATGCAGCATAACGTGCTTAAAAGTACGCAAGAAGCGGCTAAAGCGGTTTCGCTTTCGTGCATTTCGGCAAGACCTACGAGCACCGAAGCGCACGGTGCGCCCGAAAGTAATAAAATAGAGATTTTAAACGCCGAATCGAATGGTAAAAAGTAAACGGCGGCATAGCAAAACAACGGAAAAATCAACAATTTCAACAACGTTGCGACGTAGGCGTGTCCGCTTTTAAAGGGAGTTTTAAATCCGACGGTGGCAAGCCGCGCGCCTAAAATAACCATGCACAATCCGGTCGAAGCCGAGCCGAAAACAGTAATCGCATTGGAAACTGCGGCGGGTAAAAATTCGTTCACTCTTAATAAAAACAAAATCACTCCCGCAAAAAACGCAAGCGTAGAGGGGTTAAGAATCGCAGATTTTAGCGAAACGTGCTTTTTTTCGCCCGTCAAACAAAAGGCGCCGACCGTAAAGACTAACACGTTCATCGAAAACACGTAAGTTGCCGAATAGCACGCGACCTCGGGATTGTTTGGCAAAACCGAACGAATAAGCGGAAGCCCGAAAAATCCGACGTTTCCTAAAACTCCGCCGACCGAAACAACTCGCTCGGCGGCGCTTTTTTTGTTCGGGATAAACAAAAACGCCAAGGCTATAAACGCGCTTTGCAACAGCAGCGTGACTAGCAAAAACCACCCCGCTTTTATTAAAAGCTCGGTTGAAAATTCCAGCGAAAAAAACGAAGATATTATAAGACATGGCGAGCAAACGTAAATCAGTACGACAGAAAGCCCCGATAAATGCTCTTCTTTTAGCTTATTGAATTTTTTTAGCAAAAACCCGGGCACAATGAACGCGAGAGTTATGGCTACTTGTATAAAAGCGATTGAAAACATTTTGTTTTTAAGCCTTTTGCAAAATTTTCAAAAGCGCGCCCGAAAATGGTTCGGCTAAACCGCTTTTTGACCTAGCAAAAGGTTACCAATCCTCCCTGCCTTTTGTGTGGTCTTTAACGTCGTCGTAATAATCGAAGTACCTGCGCTTAAAATCGGCGGCGTTTTTTTTGGTAGTCGCCTTTTTGTTCGCTTCTTTTTTATCGCCTAAAGCGGGCAATCCGTCCTTTTTGGGGCTCGCAGAATTATTAACGCTAACGGAATTATCTTTCAAATTCGCGCCGTTATTTAAATTTTCGTTATTAAAATCCGCGACAAGGTTATTTAATTTTTTATCGTTTTCGTTACTCATTTTTATCAATCATTTGGAAAAATACACATTTTAGCCTAAAAAATGCCCGTTTTTGCGTAAAACAATAAGGCGAATTGCAAAGCAATCCGCCTATCGGACCTTTTTCGAATAAAAATTAGTCTTTGTTCTCTTCTTTTTGCTCGACTATAAGCTTGCCGTCGTAATAACCGCACTTGGGGCAAACCTTATGAGCTTGCTTGCGTTCGTGGCATTGGGGACATTCAACCAAGGTGGGCATTGCCGCCTTATAGTTGCTCGCAAATCTCTTGTTTCCTCTCTGCTTTGAAATTTTACGCTTAGGAACTGCCATCTCTATGCACCTCTCTTTGGAATTTTTTTAAAATTAACTTAAGCTATCGATTGCAAAATCAACGAAACCGCAATTGTCTGCAACGTCGTTAAAAATCGCTATCGCAGTTGCAATCGCCGCTGTTACGGTTAGCGCCGCACGTAGGGCATAACCCCTTGCAATCGGGCTTACAATATATAGTGGCGGGGGCGCTTAAAATAAGCGCTTCGTTAACGGCGTCGGTTAAATCAATTTTACCGCTAGCGTAACGATAATCGCCCTCTTCTTCGCTAGGATTAAGCGAAAACTTAGCGCTGAACGCATACTCGACCGCTTTCGACGCGGGCTCGAGACAGCGAGAACATTCGCCCTCTATCTCGTAATTAAGCGTTATATCGGCAAAAACGTCGCTTCCGCTGAGTTCGACGAAGGCGTTAACCTTAACATCGCCGCGATATTTAGCGGACGGAAGATCGAGCGCTTTGTCGCTCGCTTTATATAAAAACGAAAACTCCGCTTCGAATTTGCCTTCGCGTTTTAATTTCATTACGTCGATTATCATATCGTTGCCACTCATAAATCGTGCGTTGTCGATTATACTACATTTTTACGCGCTTGTCAAATATTTTTAACGCACTTTACTCTTTAATAACCGTTATTTTGCCAAAACCGCCACCATTAACGACGAATCTGCGCCGTTTGCTCAGTTTCGGACTTTTTTTCGTTATTTTTTAGAAGCCAATCTTGCGGTATCCCTTGCGATAACGAGTTCTTCGTTGGTGGGAATAACCAAAATTTTAACGCGCGAATCGGCGGCGGAGATATCGCAAATTCCGTCTTCGACTGCGGCGTTCTTATTTTCGTCGAGCTTAATGCCCATAAAGCCTAAATCTTCGACTACGCCCTTGCGAATTCGAGAATCGTGTTCGCCGATTCCGCCCGCAAAAACGATGCAGTCCACCCCGCCCATTGCCGCGGCGTAAGAACCTACGTATTTTTTGCAGGAATATTTGAATATTTCAAGCGCTAAAGCCGCGCGATGATTGCCTTCTCTTGCGGCGGCGGTAAGGTCGCGGAAGTCGCTCCCCACTCCGCTTATGCCGAGCATTCCCGATTTTTTATTGCAGATTTTTAAAAGCTCTTCCAGCCCTACGTTAAGCTTTTGACCGAGATATTCTAAAACCGCGGGGTCCAAATCGCCCGTGCGAGTACCCATCGGAACGCCGCCTAAAGGGGTAAAGCTCATCGAAGTATCGCAGCATTTGCCGTTTTTAACCGCCGCTATCGAAGAACCGTTGCCGAGATGGCACGTTATAACCTTAAAATCCGAAAGGTCGGCATTTAAATATTTAGCCGCTTCTTCCGAAATGAAACGATGGCTGGTTCCGTGCGCACCGTAGCGACGAACCTTATAATCGGTATAATATTCGTAAGGCAAGCCGAAAATATATGCTTTTTCGGGCATGGTCGAATGGAACGCCGTGTCGAATGCGGCAACTTGAGGCACTCCGGGCATTATCGCTTGGCAAGCCTCTACTCCCATAATGTTTGCGTATTGATGAAGGGGCGCAAGCTCCGCGTTGCGATTGCAAACCTTTAAAACCTCGTCGGTTATGAGCACCGATTCGTTATAGTCGCCGCCGCTGTGGAGAATTCTGTGTCCTACGGCATCGATTTCGTTCATCGATTTTATCGCGCCGTATTTTTCGTCGACGAGCATTTCGAGCATAAGCGATATAGCCGCTTTATGATCGGGAAGTTCGCGTTCGATTATAACGTCCTCTCCGCCGAACTTAAACTTTAAAAACGAGCCGTTTTGCCCTATTCTTTCGCAACCGCCCTTGGCAATCGCCTTTTCGGTTTCCATGTCGATAAGTTGATACTTAAGCGACGAACTGCCCGCATTTATAACGAGTATTTTCATTATTTTCACTCCTATTTATTAGATATTTATCAACGTTTATCAGCCGCGAACGTCGATTACCAATCGATTTGCGTTTGAAGCGCCGTCATCGCAACGGCAAGAACTATATCTTCAGCCTTGCATCCGCGAGAAAGGTCGTTCATAGGCTTTGCAAACCCCTGGCAAAGCGGACCTACCGCCGTAAAACCGCCTAAACGCTCGGCAATTTTATAACCTATATTGCCCGCGTCCAGATCGGGGAATATAAGAACGTTGGCTTTTCCGGCAACCGAAGAATCAGGTGCTTTTTTAGCCGCTACCGAAGGAACGATCGAAGCGTCGAATTGAAGTTCGCCGTCTACGTTGAGGTCGGGAGCGAGTTCTTTCGCCTTAGCGACCGCGGCTACTACTTTATCTACGTCCGAATGTTTCGCGCTGCCCTTGGTAGAAAACGAAAGCATCGCGACGTTAGGCTCGATCCCCGCAAGCGCCTTTGCGCTTTTCGCCGCGGCTACCGCAATATACGCGAGCTTGTCCGAATCGGGATTCGGCTCTAACCCGCAGTCGGAGAACACGAACGCGCCGTCTTTACAATATTGATTGCCGCACTCGGGAGCTATCATTAAAAAGAAGCTGGAAACCAAAGGTACGCCGGGCGCGGTTTTGATAATTTGAAGCCCGGGGCGCAACGTGTTTGCCGTAGAATGGCAAGCACCCGAAACTAAACCGTCTACGTCGCCCGCTTTTAACATAAGCGTGCCGAAGTACGTGCTTTCTTTAGCGGTTTCTAAGGCTTGCTCCTCGGTCATGCCCTTGTTTTTGCGGAGTTCGTACAAAAGATTGGCGTATTCGTTAAGCTTGGGGCTTTTCACGGGGTCGATTATTTCTACTCCGCTCAAATCCACGTCGGGATTTTTAGCGGCGATATCGGCGGCGTTGCCCAAAAGCACTACGCGCGCTATTTTTTTGGCTACGATATCGGCGGCGGCTTCAACCACGCGCGAGTCCTCGCCCTCGGTTAAAACTATGCGCTTGTTTAAAAGCGCGGCGTTTTTTACAAGATTGTCTATAAGTTGCGACATAACTTTCTCCTTAATTTATATAATAAGTTGAATTTTTTTTCGAAATGGTGTATTATATACGTGTTAGCTACCACACGTTAGCTCGCGACGGCGGTTTAAAACTCAGCCGAATACTTTAAAGCTTCGGATATTTTTAGACTCTAGATACTTTAAGACTCCGGCAAAAACGTTTTAATAACTCTCGAGCATTAACCCGCCATAGCCATCACTATATAATTATATCTTAAATTTATAAAAAAGTAAAAGGTTTTAGGTGTTTATTTGAAAATCGGAAGCATAATTTGCGAATACAACCCCTTTCATAACGGACACGCATACGCGATTGACCTCGTTAAAAAGGAAATAAAACCCGACGCGGTGGTCTGCATTATGAGCGGATGCTTTACTCAACGCGGCGAAATCGCGGTGCTCGACAAATATACTCGCGCCCGCCACGCAATTTTAGCGGGAGCGGACGTGGTTTTCGAACTACCCGCCGTTTTCGCTACGGCTCCCGCGGAAATTTTCGCAAAAGGCGCGGTTAAATTGTTAAGCTCGCTAAACGCTCAAAATATTTTGTGCTTCGGAATGGAAAACGCCGATAAAAACGCTCTTTTAAAAACAGCCGCCGCGTTAAACGACGAATCGCGCGAGTTTAAAGCCGCGCTTAAAAAAGAACTCGCGGCGGGGACTTCGCTTGCAAAAGCAAAATACGCCGCGCTTAAAAGCACTCTGCCCGAAGGCTCGGATTTTTCGCTTTTAAGCTCGCCTAATAACTTGCTGGCAGTCGAATACGCGCGCGCCGCGTTAACGCAAAAAAATCAAATCGAGCTTTATCCCATAGCCCGCAAAGGCGAAGGATATTTAAGCAAAACGCTTAAAAAAGGCGAACTGCCGTCTGCCTCGGCTATAAGAAAATGCATTGCGGAAGGCAAGCCCAAACGCGCAAGCGGCTTCGTTCCGAGCTTCGTTTTAAACGACCTTCCCAAAGATTTACCAAACGTAGACCAAATGATTTTAACCGCTCTGATTATAAAAGAAAAACCCGAGCTAAAGCGCATTATCGACTGCACGGAAGGGCTTGAAAACAGAATTAAAGCGATGCTTAAAGATAATTACACCTTGCCGGAACTGTTACAAAAGCTTAGCACGCGCCGTTATACGAGCACAAGACTTTCACGCGTGGCGCTTTCGGCACTGCTCGGCATCGAAAAATCGAGCGTTTTGAAATATTTAAAAAGCGAGCTTTATTTAAAAGTTCTTGCAATAAACGCGGATAAAACGCATTTGTTATCCGATTTGAAAGGCAATATTCCGTTTTTAACCAGAAAAAGCGATGCGGATAAACTTCGCGGAGCGGCAGCCGATTGCTTTAAAACAGACGCCAAAGCTTGCGATATTTTTTCTTGCGCAACAAAAAAACGCGTAAACGAATACGCCACGCTTTTTGTAAAAGTTTAAACTGCTTTTTATAATACGAATTCACACAAAAAAACACAAAAGTTCACCTATAGGTCGATTATCGACTATTTAAAGCAACCTTGCGTAGGAGAAAAACATGAAAACGGCATGCGTAACGGGGCACCGTCCGAACAAGCTCCCTTGGCAACGAGACCTAACTTCTCCGCTTAGAAAAGAGTTTTTGGAGCAATTAAAAGAATATATAATTTTTTGCTACGGCGAAGGCTATCGCGCTTTTATTTCGGGCGCGGCACTCGGTGTGGATTTAGATTTTGCCGAAACGATAATCTCCCTTAAAAAAGACGGCTTAGACCTCACTTTAGAAATGGCAGTCCCCTGCTGCGGGCAGGAAAAATATTGGTCAGAGCAAGACAAAAAACGCTACGCAGACATACTTAACGAGGCAGATACGGTTACCGTGCTAAGCAGCCACTACACTCCGTTTTGCATGCAATATCGTAACCGATATATGGTCGATAAAAGCGAAGCCGTCATTTGCTGTTGGAACGGCGACAAAAAGGGCGGAACTTTTTCGACTATAAAATACGCGCAATCAAAACACAAAAAACTTCTGCATTTAAATTTGGGAAAAGACGCCGAAAACGGCGGTAATTCGATGATTATATTTTTAGACAACGTAATTTAAAAGCTCGCCTACCCCGCGAGCTTCGTTTTTTATTGCCTAAAAACTACAAAAGCCCGCCTATAGTTCGATTATCGGCTATTTAAAGCACTCTTTTGCAGTGGCGATTAGCTATCGATTTTAAAAATCTTATTATCGAATTTAAAATTTTTTTAAAAAAGAATTGACATTTTTTTCTTATCGTGATATATTATTCGCAAGTAAAGGCTTTGGTTTGAAACACAACCGAAGCCTTTAGAATTTTATATGAAAAAAACGGTACGTTTTTATGCAACAAGAAAAAAATTCTTCACGCCACTCAAAACTAAAACGGAGCGACAACGTAATCCCCGATTACGATTATTTGTTTGAAGAAAGCACCGAAAAAAACAAAAAAAAGAAGTCGCGTTTTTTTGTTAAATTGATGAGGCTTAACAAAAAACCCTTAATTCTATCCTCTCTTGTTTACATACTGCAAGCGGCGCCCACATGGATTCTGCCGCTCGTCAGCTCAAACATAATCAATATAGTAACCGCCGCCCTAACCTCGGCGGAGGGGGTAACATCCGCCGCGTGGCTGGAACTTGCCGTCAACGCGGGTATATTGGCGCTTTTTATATTACAAAACGTGCCCTCTACCGTTTTGCGTTGGAATATCGTCAGCAAAATGCTTCGCCGCACGAGTGCCGGAATAAAAAGTTCCGTAGTAAGAAAACTTCAAGGACTTTCGATAACCTATCATAAAGACATGCAATCGGGGAGTATTCAATCTAAATTTTTAAAAGACACGGATTCTATCGACGCGCTGTTTTCAAACCTTGTACATAGCTTTATTCCCAACGTAATAGGACTTATAGTTTCGACCGCGATTTCGATTTACAAAAACGGTTGGGTTGCCTTGTTTTTCGTTTTGATTATTCCTTGCAACGTAGCCTTAGGATTCGCCTTTAGAAAAAAAATAAGCAGTACTAACCGCAATTTCCGTTTAAAAACCGAAGACATGAGCAATCGCCTTTCTACGATGCTAAGTATGATGATGGTTACTAAGTCGCACGGGCTCGAGCAAACCGAAATATCCTCGGTAAACAAATCGATTACGCGGGTTACGGGCGCAGGACTTAAAGTAGACAAGACCACCGCGCATTTCGGGGCATGGTCTTGGGTAGTAAGCACTTTGCTTAGCTCGCTTTGCTTGTTATTTTGCGCGTGCATGGCACTTTTGGGACAAATTAAAGTAGGCGATATAGTGCTTTATCAATCGATGTTTTCGCAAATAAGCGGTAGCGTATCGGGGCTTATCAACCTTCTCCCCTCCATGGGTACGGGATTGGAAGCTCTTAATTCCGTTTCGGAAATTATGAACGCAACCGACGTCGAAATGAACATAGGAAAATCTCACGTTCCGACGATAGAAGGAAGCGTTGAATTTAAAAACGTTTCGTATAGATACCCCGGCACCGAACAATACGTTGTAAACGACTTCAGTCTTAACGTTAAAAGCGGCGAATGTATTGCCGTAGTCGGCGCGTCCGGTTCGGGCAAATCGACGATTATGAACCTTATTATAGGCTTTTTAATTCCCGAAAAAGGCGATATTTTTATCGACGGCAAATCCATAAAAGACTTTAACCTTTCAGAGTACCGCCACCACATATCGGTAGTACCGCAAAACAGCATACTTTTTGCGGGAAGCATAAAAGACAACATAACCTACGGCTTAGATCATTACAGCGAAGAAGATTTGCAAAAAGTAATCGAAATGGCAAACTTAAGCGAATTGATTAAAGAATTGCCCGACGGACTAGACACGGATATCGGCGAGCACGGAGATAAACTCTCCGGCGGACAAAAACAGCGAATTACCATAGCCCGCGCATTGATACGAAACCCGCGAATTCTTATTTTAGACGAGGCTACCAGCGCACTCGATAATATTTCGGAATATCACGTTCAAAAAGCAATCTCCTCGTCTATTAAAGGCAGAACGACTTTTATCGTCGCACATAGACTGTCTACTATTCGCGACGCGGACAGAATAGTCGTTATGGAACAAGGCGTTGCCGCGGAAATAGGAACCTATCAAGAGCTTATGGATAAAAAAGGTAAATTTTACGAGCTTAAATGCCTAAACGAAATGAACTTAAAAACAGCCGAAGAAGGTCTTAATTAAAGCTTACCTACAACGAAAAAACTACAAAACCCCGCCTATAGGTCGATTAACGGCACTTTCGGACGGGGTTTTGTTTTATTTGGAATATATAAAATCGTTTCGCTTTTGCAACTTGTTTTTAACAACAATAAATTACTTAAAATACTACAAGCAAAGATTTGCCGAAAAAGACAAAAAAGATGCGTTTAAGGCTTAATCGATTCGACTCTCTAATGTCTAACGATTAAAACTACCTTCCCGACGTTTTCGCCGCGATATAAAACTTGCTGAGCTTCGTCGGCTTGATTCAAGGGGAAGGTTTTAAATATTTTAACTTTTACCTCTCCGCTTTCGAATTTGCTCCAAGTTTTTTTGACGAGCTCGTTTAAAAGCTCGCCTTTTTGCTCGGGCGTTTTACTGCGAAGAGTGCTGCCTATAATGCGAATGTTTTTAACGTAAATATTTTTGAAGTCGATAGGAGAAACGTCACCTGCGAGCGTTGCTATCTGAATCCAACGGCAACCGCGCGCCACGTAAGGTAAGCATCTACCTAAAGCTTCGCCGCCCAAACAGTCTATCGCGATATTCACAGGGTGCCCGCCTTGCTCTTCTTCTTTTAAAACCTCGGCGATATCCTCCTTAGTCGTATCTACTACTCTGTCCGCGCGCAAATAAGCTACTTCTTTAACTTTTTCTTCGCCCAACACGGTAGTGATTACGCGAAGCCCGAACGCCTTTGCCATAGGAATAACCGCGCTTGCAAGTCCGCTTGCACCCGCATTCATTAACAGAGTTTCGCCCGCTTTTGCTTCTCCTACGAAAAACAGGTTCAAATACGCCGTCATATAAACTTCGGGTATGGCGGCTGCCTCGGTAAACGAAAGGCCTTTAGGCATAGGCATAACCATTTCCGCAGGAGCCGCAACGTATTCGGCATAACCGCCTCCGCCCAAAAGCGCGCACACTTTATCGCCTTTTTTAAAACGCAAAACGCCCTCGCCGATTTCGGCAACCACTCCGGCGACTTCCAATCCCGGATATTCGGGACAGCCCGGCGGAGGCGGATAACTACCTTCGCGTTGCAATAAGTCCGCGCGATTGAGCGCGGCGGCACGAACTTCTATAAGCACTTCTCCCCTTTTTAAAACGGGATTAGGCACGTCTGCGTAATTTAATCTTTGATTTTGTTTATCTATAACTATAGCTTTCAACCTTTAAAACTCCTAAAAACGTAATCTTTACAATCTTTTAATACTTTTTCTACGTTTTCTCGCCCGAAAGCGCGATCTTTAAACCACGGCTCGTATGCGTGCGAAAACAGTAAATTTTTAATTCTTTTATCATTTTCGATTTTTTCTATGCTTTTTAAATAGTTTTCTTTGCTTTCTAAACTGCACGGATATCTGCTTACGCCTGCACCTTGCAACCCGTCGCCCGAAATAAGCGTTTCGCTTTTCGAATCGAAAACGCCGATAAAATCTTTCGTATGCCCGGGAATCGGATAAATTTCTAATCCGTTTACTTTTTCAACCGCTTTTATAACGCGCATTTTAGGATTTTTTTGCACCGTTCGAGCCAAACCGCCCGCATGATCGCCATGCTCGTGCGTTACTATCACGCGGGTTATATCCGAAAAACTTATTCCGAGCGCGTTAAGCGCGGGTTCGATTATTTCGTCGACGTCATAATTTGTAGTCGCGCAATCGACAAGAGTGTTTTCGCCGCCCGAGCGCACTAAAAACACCGAAGTATATAAATCTTCGTAAGGAACTTTAAGCCGATATATTTCACCCGTTTCTTGAATAAAACCATTTTCTTTTGTCATATTTTAAGTCCTTGTTTAATTTTTAAAACGTTTTTAAGTAGCGGCGGTCCGGGATAAGTAAATTCGTCGTACTCGCAAAAGCAAAGCCACATGCAAACGCCGAGCGCCGGACCTATAGTTCTGTGCAAATAACTATGCTCCCCCGCGGATAAAAACAAAAACGGAACTTTAAGTTCTTTTTTAAGCAGACTGCAAATGCGCAAATTTTCTAGTTCTTGCTCTTCGCTATCAGCCCCGGTAACAATTTTAACTATATCGGCGCCGCGACGTTGTTGCTCGCAAGCTATTTCCAAAACTCTTTCGGCGGCGCAGAATTTATATACGTGCGAAGACATTAAAACCTCGCCCCCGCGCTTATGAATTTCGTCGATAAATTTCATCTGCTTGGCTATGGCTTTTTCGTCTGTCGTCAATTCTTCGGGCGAGGGGCAGAAGGTATCGCCCGGCACGTCGATAAGAGTCGCCCCGCAAGAGTGAGCGAAAAGAAGTTCGTTCATCAACTGCTCGTCCGTCATGTCCGCGTTTTGTTCGCCGCGATAATCGGTAACGTA